>JAAYAQ010000214.1 GCA_012719295.1 Candidatus Hydrogenedentota bacterium
AGCGCCCAGGCGAGCGCGATGCCCATGGCCGTCATGCCCCGCAACGTCATGTCGTAGTGGGCCCAGACCTCCCGCGCCAGCCACCCCGGGTATTGCCGAAGGGTAATCTCGCTTCTGAAGGGGCTGCCCCCCGCGCTTTTGTCCTGCAGGGCGTCGATACAAAGATCCTGAAAGGCCGCATGGAAACTCCCGAAGAACCAGGCGTTTGTGGCCAGATGCAGCACGAACGCCGCGACCGACGCCGTGGCCAGGAGGCCCACGATGGCGGCGGCGCGCTTCCACTGTCTCCGGCCGAGACGCCAGAACGTGTACCCGAACACAATGAACCCGCTTGCCAGCGTCTGGTCAAAGCTCGAGAAGGCGTCGCAGAACAGGGCCGCCCACGCGCACAGCAGCAGAGCGCCCCGTTTCAACCGGTGATCTGATTCCAGCGCGAGCACCAGAAATAAAAACGCCGCGGTCTGGAAAAACAACGACAGGTTCAGGTAATTCTCGAGCACCTGTTCGATGAACAATGTATGACACGCGAGGGCCAGCGCGCTGATGCACGCGATCCACCGATTGAGCACCAGCGAGAGCACCCGGTAGAAAAGCAGCACGTATCCCAGCGCCACAAGGTCGAAAAACGCCGCCAACGCCGCCTTGGCCCCGAAACCGATCTCGTACAGCAGCGCCCCGATATAAAAGGGCAGGGGAGGATAGTGGGTGTACCACACGGTGTGCCCGGTCGCGCTGTACGAACTCCAGAGATCGGGAAACGGGGGCGTGAAACGGTGAACGAAGAACCCATCCTCGGCGAATCGCGCCGATGCGAACGGGATATAGTGCATCAGGTCCGTTGGCGTGTTGTCAATGCGCAGGAACCAGACGGTAAACAGCGGGCCGAGCACGGCCAGCAGCAGCACATCCGGCAGGCGCATGCGCACCGCGAATGCTCTACAGGCCCGAACCGGCTTGATTCCCGGGGCCGCGGCGCCCGGCTCTCCGTCATTCATGGCCACCCTCGGCTCCGGTCCCGCCGGCACTGTCCCGTCGCACGTTCCGTCCGACGCCGCACAGGGTCAGGCCGAGATTCAGATAGCCCGTGCTGACCGCAAGGAAACTCTCGTTCAGGAGCCACTCCAGCGACTCCCGGGTGAATGGCGACACGTGGCCGGTTGGGCGGCGTGTAATGAGACGGAACAGACGCTCTCCAAGCCACCAGGTGAACGTGTCGTAGGGCGGAGTGAAAACGAGGAACGTGCCTCCCGGCCTGAGTATCCGCGTGACTTCCCGCAGGGTGTCGCGGCGGCAGCGCACATGTTCGATGGCGTCGACCATCAGGATCATGTCGAAGGCGTTGTCCGGGAACGGCAGCGCCTGGTCGAAGTCGACCCGGTGCACCTCCAGGCCTTGCTGACCGGCCATTTCGAGCAGCCTGTCGTCAGCGTCCGCGCCGCATACCCGCGCGTTTGGGAATCTATGCGCCAGAGACGACGATAGGGCTGCCGCGCCGCACCCCAGGTCGAGGATGCGGGGGGCATCGCCGAGACCGGCAACCACGCTCGCCGCCTGGCGCAGCTTGGCCCGGTCCAGCCACCGGAACAGGCGGCCCTGGCCGCCCGGCGCGTAATAGTCCCCAAACTCGACCCTCCGGTTGCCGGGCAGGGGCGCGTCTGCCTCCAGAATTCCCCCGTTCGAACGGGGGCACGCCGTCGCGCGGCGGACGACGCCTGCAACATGTCCCCGTTCTTCGCCAACTTCTCCGCTGTGATACCCGTGCTCTGGCCGGTCGTTTCCAACTGCATCGTCCACGGGCGAACGGACAGACTCCCCGTGCGCGGCCTCGCGCTCGCCGGGCGCACGCAAGGCCAGCGGCGCCGCGCAGCGCGTGCCGGTCGCCAGGTCCACAGACAGCCGCCAGAAGAAAAGGTAGGCTTTCCGGAAGGTCGGGAGCTTCGAGTTGCCCCATTGCCGGCATTGCTCGTGGCTGGGGACTTCGGTAACCCGGAACCCGTGTTTCAGGAACTGCACGATCATGTGCTGCTCAACATCAAAACCGTCGGCATACACCCCGGCGGTCAGCGCAGCATCGCGCCGCGCAGCCCGGAAACCGTTGAGCACATCCGTCAGCCGGGAGCCCCAGCGTTTGTTGATAATCACGCTCAGGAGGCCGCTTCCCATGGCCCGCAGCCAGGTATCGACATCGCCCTGCCACTCGTCGCTTCCGCCCCGGTGGCGCGACGCGACGACGAGGTCGGCCGTGCCGTCGATGATGGGCTGGATGAGCGCCGGCACGTCGCGGGCGTTGTGTGAACCGTCGGCGTCGATGAACACGAGCACGTCGCCGCTGGCGTTCTGAATCCCCACCCGGTAGGCGTCCCCCTTGCCCTTCCCGTGGTCGAGCAGAACGCGCGCCCCGGCCGCCTTCGCCGCCTCCCGGGTGCCGTCGACGGAATGCCCGTCCACGACCAGAATCTCGTCGACAACGGGTCGCAGGGCCTCGACGATCCCAACAATGCCGCCAGCCTCATTCTTGGTCGGAACCACGGCGCTGACACGCACGGCAACATATCCTCTCGCGGACGGCCCCCCGCGTGCGAAGAGCTACGAATGCCAGATGGGCGGCGTGCGGAGTGCTTCCGGAATGGACATCGAGCCTGTCGAGAGTAAAAGCGACCTATGCGGCCCTGAGGTGTTGCCTGCCAGGAAGCAACTTCCACAGTCGTCACGTGTGCTTCTATCGTTCACATTCTATGCCGCCCCGCGCGATGCGCGCAAGGGAGGGCTCATTCGAGAAGTCACGGGGTCCCGGCCGCGTGCGCTGTGCGGGTCATCCCTGCGGTTCGGGGACGATCGCGCCGTGATTGCGCAGAAGGGCGCGAACGGCCTCCATCGGCACCTCCGCCGGAAGTTCGTTCCGCTGGACCGCCAGCGCGGCGATGCCGCCGGCCGCCTGGCCCATGGCCATGCACGACGCCTGCACCCGGTACGCTGAATTGGCTTCCTGGTCGCCCGACGCGCACCGGCCCGCCGCCAGAAAGTTCCGGCTGTCTCGTGGAATCAGCGCCCCGCGCGGGATGGTCGGCACCATGCCCTCTTCCAGCGGACGGATGTCGATGCCGTCGCCGCTCGGACGGTGCACATCAATCGGGTAAAAACTGTAACAGACCGCGTCGTCCCACACGCGCCCGCTGGTATAGTCCCGCACGGTCACCGTTTCCAGTCCCTCGATGGTGAAGGTCTCCCGGATACCGCATTCCATCGCAAACCAGTCGTACTGAAACTGCTCGAGTCCCGGCTGTTTCCGGCAGAAGCGAAACAGGCGCAGCAGCTGCTGACGCGCCAGCACCTCCGCGCGCGATTTCCCCTCGCTCGACGCCCCGTCAATGCCCACGACGTGCATGGTATTGTCGCCACGCGACCGCAGCAACTGCGCTACGTTGTTGTTGACGGCATCCCCGGAGCGCAATTCGCCCCGTTCCACGGCGGCGGTATACGCCCGTTGCAGCGCTTCGTAATCCAACGCCTGCTCGTCGTACCCCCCCAGCCGCGCCATGATGCTGCCCGGCTGAAGCGCCGGGCTTCGCC
>JAAYAQ010000215.1 GCA_012719295.1 Candidatus Hydrogenedentota bacterium
GCGTGCGTTTTCGGTCGCGGTTGGGCTATGCTTTTTCGGGAAGAGCCCCATCCGGGTGGAGAAAGGACAGGAATCATGCGAAAGGCGGTCGCGATTGCCATGGTGGCGGTGCTGATGGCGCTGTGGGTTGAGGCTTTGTACGCGGGGGAGAAGAAGCCGCTGCCGCGTCCAACGGGCGCGGTCACGCCCGTTCCCACGGGGGAGGGCTGGGCGGACCTGTTCGACGCGGAGAACGCCCGTCTCTGGGAAGTGGATGCGAAAAACCTGTTCGAGTTTCAGGACGGCGTGATGCACATTTTCGGGAAGAAACCCACGCATTACATCCGCTACACGGGGGACACGTTCGGGGATTTTCAGGCGCATCTGGAGTTCAAGCTGACCGGGAAGGCCAACAGCGGGCTCATGTTCCGCGCGGCGCCCGATGATCCGGTCTTCCAGGGAATGGAGATACAGCTCATCGATTCCTTCGGGGAGAACCCGAGCTACTACAGTTGCGGGGCGCTGTACGACGTGGCCTCGCCGATGTTCAACCTCGTAAACAAGCCCGGCGAGTGGAACTCGCTCGACCTGACCGTGCAGGGCAAGCACATTGTGGCCGCGGTGAACGGTTGGAACGTGTTGGATGTCGATCTTTCCAAGATGACGATGCCGATCGGCAAGTTTCCGACCCCGCTGAACGAGCTCCCGGTGACGGGCAGCGTGTTTCTTCAGGACCACGGCAACGAGGTGTGGTTCCGGAACCTGCGCGTGAAGAAGCTGTAATCCGGTACGGGGGTGTTCCGTCTTGCCTGCGTCCGCGGAGCGCGGACCCCTATGCTTCCAGTTCGCGCTGGAGGCATTCGATGGTGCGGCGGAGACCGTCGCGGAGCTCGACTTGGGGCTCCCATCCCAACACCTGGCGCGCCCTGGCGATGTCGGGTTTGCGTTGACGGGGATCGTCGGAGAACGGTTGGGGAACGCAGACAATCTCGCTCGTGCTTCCTGTCAGCTCGATGATCATCTCGGCGACCTGCCGCATAGTGAACTCTTCGGGCGTGCCCAGATTGACGGGGCCGGTCTCTTCGGAGAGCAAGAGACGGTAGAATCCCTCGACCAGATCGGAGACGTAACAGAAGCTTCGGGTCTGGTTTCCGTCGCCGTACAGGGTCAGGGGTTTGCCGTGGAGCGCCTGGCAGGCGAAATTGGTGACGACGCGTCCATCGTCGGGCCGCATGCGGGGGCCGTAGGTATTGAAGATGCGCACGATGCGGGTATCGAGCGCATGGACGCGATGATAGGCCATGGTGACGGCCTCGGCGTAGCGTTTGGCCTCGTCGTAGACGCTGCGGAGGCCAATGCAGCTCACGTGGCCCCAGTAATCTTCCTTCTGGGGGTGGTGTTCGGGCGGGGGATCACCGTAGATCTCGGAGGTGCTGGCCAGAAAGAACCGCGCTCCGTGCGCGCGGGCCAGGTCGAGCATGTGGTGGGTGCCGAAGGAACCGGCGCACAAGGTTTCCAGGGGCAGGGTCTTGAAATCGGGCGGGCTGGCCGGCGAAGCAAGATGCATGACGTAATCGAGGCGCCCGCCGTACTCGAACGGGTGGGTCACGTCGAGCTTCAGAAACTGAAACTTCGGGTGGGTAAGCAGATGCTCGATGTTGCGGAGACGTCCCGTGATGAGGTTGTCGACGGCCGTGACATCCCAGTCTTCAGCCAGCAGCCGGTCGCACACGTGTGAGCCGAGAAATCCCGCACCGCCGCTTACCAGGACCCGTGGCATTCCTTTCCTCCCCATTCTCGCGCTATTATCCCCGTGGATGCGCCGTGATGCAACGGCGGCCTGACGCTTGTGGCGGGCCGGCGGGCGCGGACAAAGGAAATGCGATGCAATGCAGGGTGGCGGTCCTCTCGGACATCCATTACGACCGGGCCGCGTGTGATGACGGGGTGCAGGGCTGTCTCAACGGCAGGGCGCTGCTGACGGAGGCGGTGCATTACCTCAATGCGTGCATCGCGCCCGATCTGGTGCTGGTGCTGGGCGACCTGGTCGAAGCGGGCGATACGGAGGCAGGCCTGGAATGCCTGCGTGAACTGCGGCCGGCGCTGGATCTGCTCGCAGCGCCCGTGCTGGCGGTGCCCGGCAACCACGATCCCGCGCCGGAGGTGTTCTACTCGGTCTTTGCTGCGCCGCCCGCGTGGCTGGACGCCGGCGGCGTACGGTTTGTGCCGTTCGTGGACCCGGAGGCGCCCGAATTCAATGCCCATCGGCCCGTGGCGTCCCTGGACCGGTTCGCCGAGGCCCGGGCCGGGTTCGAGGGGGCGCTTGTCTCGGTGCAGCACGTGCCGCTTTTTGCCCCCGGGGCGTGCGATTGTCCGTACAACTACACCAACGCGGAGGAGATCCTGCGCGTGATGAACGCGTGCGGCGCCGGATACGCCATCAGCGGGCACTATCACCGCGGGATGGAGGTGCTTCATGCCAACGGGCTGGTGAGCCTGGTGACCCCGGCCCTGTGCCGGGCGCCGTTCCGTTTTCTGGAAGTGAGGTTCTCGGACGGCGCCATTGCCGTACAGGGGCACGCGCTGCCGCCGTTCCACGACGCGCCCTGAACGCTTCTCCGCCCGCCCCGTGCCGGCGGCGCGGGCCTGCCCGCGGCACTCAACCCCGCGTCCAGCGCGGTCAACTGTTTCGTCATTGTACTGGAGCCGCCGCGTTGTTAGCCTGTTCGGATACGATACCGGCCGGGTATGAAACGCATTCGCTGAAATGGTACCGGCGCTATTGGCCCGGACTTGCGAAAGAACCACGGAACCATGGAATTTCTGGAAGCTTTAAACGACCGCATTCTGGTCCTGGACGGGGCCATGGGCACCGAGATCCAGTCGCGGGGACTCACGGACGCCGATTTCGGCGGCGCCCCGTACCGCATGCTGTCGGATCTCATCACCTTCTCCCGGCCGGAGGTCTTGTGCGACATCCACCGGGGCTATTATGCGGCCGGGGCGCACGCGGTGGAGACGAACACCTTCGGCGCGTCGCCCTTCCGTCTGGGCGAGTACGATTTCGGCGGCCTGGACCTGAGCGGTTTTGCGCCGCTGCCCATGGACGGGGATATCCGGACGCTGTCCTGTGAGGACCTGGCCTATCATTTGAACGTGCGCGCCGCGCAGCTCGCGTGCGAGGCCCGGTCGCGCTATCGCACCGAGCCGGGGTACGACGGCAGGCCGCTGTTTGTGGCCGGTTCGATTGGTCCCTCCAACCGGGTGGTCTCGAGCACCGAAGCGAACCTCAAGCGCGCCACCTTTGACGAGATCGCCGCGAATTTCCAGGTGCAGGTGCGGGGGCTCATCGACGGCGGGGCCGATGTGGTGCTCTTCGAGACCCAGCAGGACATCCTGGAAACCAAGGCGGCGGTGATGGGCGCGTTGCGCGCCATGGACGAGCGGGGTACGCGCCTGCCCATCATGTGCCAGGTGACGGTGGACGCGTTCTCGAAGATGCAGATCTTCAACACGGACATCCACGCGGCCCTCGTGACGATGGCGGGCGTGGGCATTGACACCTTCGGCATCAACTGCAGCATCGGCCCGGACCTGATGGGCAAGACCGTCGAGAAACTCGCGCGGTATTCGCCGCTGCCCATATCGGTCATTCCGAATGCGGGCCTGCCGGTATCCGAGAACGGGCGCACGGTGTTCAAGTTCCCGCCGGAACAAATGGCC
>JAAYAQ010000216.1 GCA_012719295.1 Candidatus Hydrogenedentota bacterium
CGGGGCGGTGGCCGGTCACCGTTGCTGCCGTTCGGGTTCGAGGCAGGACAGGTCGGCTATCCGCAGTCCGAATCGCGCCGCGATGGCGGCCGCGTCGTCCAGGTTGGCCGCGACGTCTTCGGGCCGGTGGGCATCGGAGTTAAGCACCACCTCGATGTCGTATTCGGCGGCCAGTTCCCAGAAACGGATCCAGGGATACATCGGGCGGCGGCCTTCGGACGTGTCGACCCGGGGTTTGCGGAACCCGTACCCGTTGATCTCGAGCGGCACGCCGTAGGCTTCCGCCGCCCGGAGGATTTCGCGCGAACAGGCCTCCGCGTGGCGGTCCCAGGCCAGGTAGCTGTTGGCGAAGAGATCGGGATGCGCGATGAACGCGAACAGCTTCCACTCGATCAGCGCGACGTAGGCGGCGGCATACGCACGCAGCGTCGCGGCGTCCGTAATGCCCCGGTAGACCCCAAGCCAGTCCCCGTCGTGGGGAATGAAATGGGCGGCGCCGACAAGGTAGTCGAGTTCGAGCCGGCCGAGGAGCTCGTCCTCGAAATACGCGCGGTACGCGGGCGCGTATTCGCATTCCATGCCTTTCAGGAGGGTGAGGCCGGGGAAGGTCTCCCGGGCCCGCTCGAGGTCGGCGCAATAGGCGTCCCGCTCGCTGTATGCCATGCGGACCGACAGCCACCGGTTGTCCGGGAGTGCGGCGTGGTCCGAGAACCCCAGCACGGTCAAACCGGCCCGGCGCGCGGCGCGGCAATAGTCGTCGACGTCGCCCGTGGCATGCTTGCAGCGATAAGTATGGGTATGGTGATTGGCGTTCATGGATTCCTTTCGAGGGAGAATCGGCAGTCTCACATGCACCGCCGCTGATTATAAGATAGGCACGGCCAGAGAACCCAGCATTTTGTAGATGCGCGTCACGATCTGCTTGGTCGAAATGCCCTCGGCGCCGGGAAAACTGCCCACGTCGTCGTAGCGCGCGTAAAACTCCGGGTGCCCGGGCTCGACGGGTTCCATGCCGGGCCGCAACTCGAAACTTGTGGTGTTGCGCAGGGGCCATACATCCACCGGCGACAGTCCGGAGAGCCCCTCGATAAGGTAGTTGACGTCGGACAACGGAAACCGCCGTTTGGCGATCACCCAGCTCCGGCCGGGGTGGGTATCGTCGAGGATGGCGTCGCGCACGGCCCGCGCGATCCGCGCGTCCTCAATCAGCACGCCGTTCTCGGTGTTCAGGTTGTCGGAGCGGGGGTCCAGGTTGTAGGAACCGACATAGACGGTATGGCCGTCCACCACGATGGATTTCGCATGGACGGAGACAAACGGTTCGCGCGTTTCGCCGACCCGTTCCGCGCGATCCTTGAGTTCAGGAAAATTCGGCAGCAGTTCCAGGAAATCGGCCGGCTGGGGTTTCAGCTCGAAGATGCGGAATCCCAGCCGCTCGAAATACATGGACCGCATCTTGTAGTTCGCGGAGTACGCGACCGTGTTGTCGGTCGAGGCGAAACTGTTGGTCGAGATGACGACCGTCGCCGGCGGCTCCTGTTTCTGCAGTTTGCGGAACGCCCACCGCCCCGAAAAATTCAAAATGAGGTAGGGGCTCTGGATGACCAGTTCCTCCTCGGTCTTCCGGATGGTATCGCGAATCCGGCGCGCCGCCCGGCCTCCGCCCCACAGCCATTTTCCCTGGTTCTTGCCGGGCGCGTCCGAGATGAATTCCAGGCGGTGGGCTTCCTGGAACGGCGTGACGAAGGTGTCGTGGACGAGCGCATCGGTCAGGCCGGCCGCCACGCGGGCGCGGAAGTCCTCCACGCCGAAATCCTCGCTCCGCCGGATGCGCTGGTACTCGCCGGCCCGGATCACGGCGGCCACATCCGTCAGCCTGCGGCTCTCGACCGCTCGCCGGTAGAACCAGTATTCCTCGAACGATTCACTCATGGCTTCCGTCGCGGGTCCGAGCACCACCGCGTCGCGATCGAGGAAGTTGTAGCTGGTCGAGTAGTTGTAGTA
>JAAYAQ010000034.1 GCA_012719295.1 Candidatus Hydrogenedentota bacterium
CCCGTATACTCTAGTCCAGCTTGGAGTTAGGCGGGCCGCGCCCCCGGTTCACCGGCGAAGTCCCGCGCAACGTGATGACCCACGGAGCTGACCATGCGCATTCTTGTCACCGGCGGCGCCGGATTCATCGGCTCGCACCTCTGCGAAGCCCTCGTGCAGCAGGGAAACCAGGTTACCGTCCTTGACGACCTCAGTACCGGACGGTTCGAGAACATCGAGCACATCCCCGGTCTCACCAGCGTCATCGATTCCACCCTGAACAAGGAGATTGTGCGCGACCTGGTTCGCGAAGCCGACGTGGTCTATCACCTGGCCGCCACCGTCGGCGTGCAACTCGTCGTCGATCAACCCGTCCGGACGCTCGTCAACAACATCCGGGGCACGGAGAACATCCTCGAAGAAACCTCACGGTACCGCCGCCGGCTTCTGATCACCTCCAGCAGCGAAGTGTACGGAAAGGGCATGAATCCCGAATTCCACGAAGACGACGACCGCGTGATGGGCGCGACGTCGCTCAGCCGGTGGGGGTATGCCGCGTCCAAGGCCATGGATGAATTCCTCGCGCTCGCGTACTGGCACGAAAAGCGCCATCCCGTCGTCATCGTGCGCCTCTTCAACACCGTGGGACCCCGCCAGACCGGGCGCTACGGCATGGTCATCCCGCGTTTTGTGGCCCAGGGCCTGCGGAATGAACCCCTCACCATATTCGGTGACGGCGAACAGTCCCGCTGTTTCACCTACGTCGGCGATGTTGTGCCCGCGCTGATCCGGCTGATGGAACGCAGTGACTTGTCGGGCGAGGTCTTCAACATTGGCGGAATCCGCCCCATTTCGATGAAAGAGCTGGCCCAGTGCGTCATCCAGAAGACCGGCAGCACCGCCGGCGTCACCTATGTCCCGTACGACCAGGCCTATGGACCCGGCTTTGAAGATATGCGCGCACGCGTGCCCAGCATCCGAAAAATCCGCGAGGCCGTGGGATTCGAGCCCCGTACCACGCTCGACGAGATTCTCGATGTTGTCGTCGAAGATGTGCGGCGGAGGCTGCAGGATCAGCGACCCATGTGACCGTGCCCCAGCGGCCTCGTCAGTCCGGATATCGCCTGAGATGCTGTCCAGCCTCCGGGATCCCCGTATCCAACCTCGGCGGTTTCACGAGCTCCTTATCTGATCAACGTCGGGCGGATTTCCTGGATCTTCGCGTTCTCCTTCGGCAGGAACTCCTCGTCCAGCGATTCCTGGAAGAACTGCGGCGGCCGCGAATGATCCATAGTCACAGACACCTTGCCGCCCTTGGTCCGCACCCCCGTCGCGTAGATCGGCGGCAACCCTTCGGGCTCGATGCTGATCCAATCCTTCTCTTCTCTCCCCTCCGCAATGCGTTCCACGGCTTCCATGGCCTTCTTGACCCGTTCCTCCACCGGCATCGAGGCCAGGTCCGGAACCGGCGGTTCCGCGGGTTCCGGGGCCGCCGGTTCGGGCGGCGTCACAGCGATGTTCTCCGCATAGATCGGACTGGAAAGCGCCAGCACCGTCAGGGTACCCAGCCCCGTCTCCTCAAATGCAGTCGCGGGATTCGTGATGGAAGCCTGTTCCACAACCCGCGCCCGGAACACCGTGAAGCGATCCGGCATGATGTCGATGCGTCGATCGTATTTCTTGGAGCTCATGGTCTTGGAAATGATGGGCTGGCCGTCCGCGAAAATCTGCACCTTCTTGCCTTTCGCGTTGCGGACACTGACCACCAGTCTGGCTTCGGTGCCAATGGGAATCATCCCGCCCATCGGCACGAAGATGGTGCGGTTGTTGAGCTTTACGTTGGCGTACAGGTCGACCGTGGGCCCGTCCGGACCCGACGACACGAAGGTCCGTCCCTGCCGGAGTCCCCGGAGGATGCCCTTCAGGGATTTCTCGGTGGCGTACACGTAGGTGACCGGTTGCCCCAGCGCCACCGTGCTGGCCGACGACATGCTGCCGGCAATCGGGCTTACGCGCATGCCGCTGCTCAGGTGGGCGTCCCAGAAGATCTCCGACTTCGCATTCGCCGCCAGATGGGTCGTTGCGGCCGCCTGAGCTATTGGGTACACCAGTTTCCCTTCGACGTATTTCCCGGGCACCTTCAGCGCGGTTTTCGGATCCCGTTCGAGACGTTTCTCACCGCGAACCTGCAAGTCCTCGTCCAGATCCGTCAACTGTACGGGAGGCATGCTGCGCCAATCCCGGCACCACACTTCGATGGCATTGGCATATTCCAGTCCCCACTGCCACGGCGCGTCCCGAAAACACGGGTGGGCGATCGCAAAGATGCCCCCCTGCGTCTGTACCCGGCGCATGATCGCCTGGGCGTGCGCAAAGGTATCGGCACGTTCCGGAATCGTCTTGGGACCATAGATCAGGGCGTATCCCCGTTTTGTGTCGCCCCATTTCATCGCCGGAATCAACACCACCGAGTTCGATTTGAACCCGGGATCCTGGCAGGCCGCCATCGTATTGAGGTCCGTTATCGCCAGAAAATCCAGGCGGGCCTTCTCCGCACGCCGCACCAGGTCCGCCACCGTCTCCGTGCCTTCCCCGTAGCTCGAATGCGCGTGCAGCTCGCCCTTGTACCATCCCGCCGCCTTCTTCAGGACGACGTCCTGATCCGGCAGGGGCGTCACGCCCGGCATGCTCGCCGCGTCAAACCGGTCCGTTCCATGCTCTTCCTCGATACGGTCCAGCACCAGATCGAAATCGGCATCGAACGACAGCAGCGGCCGCTGCCCGCCGCCCTCCGTCAGCGTCAACGGTACGCTTGCCATCCCGTTGGTCTCGACGGAAACGTCGCGAATATCCACCAGCACAGGCACCCCGCGCTCATAGACATAGGTGTAGGCGGCGTACTCGCCCGGAGGACAGCCGGCCACGGCCGCTCCGTCGCTGACCTTCAGGAGAAAGGCCTGGTCCCCGTCCTTCTTCCGCAACACCACCTTGCCCGGAAGAGGCCGGCCAACCACATCGCTCAGATCGGCGTGCACCTGGCTTGTGGAACTATTCTGTCCTATACTAACTGTAAGCAGAGCACAGACATCCAGATGTGAGGCTTGACTCATGGAGGATATGTGATACAATACAGAGAAGGTGGCCAGAAACAGCCGTGTCCGGAACGCAATGACCTGCACGTCGAATCTCCCTCGTCGGTAGGTTGTAGGTTGTCTCGTTGCGTTAAACCATTATACATGGCTTACAGTGTATCGGGTACCCCTGTCTTTTCGTGTCGCGGGCTCCGGTCGTCCCGGGAAGCCCGGCACAAGGTAACACAGACAGCGGGCAGTTGATAACGAATTCAGGAGGTGTGTCGAAATGCTATTGAGTATTGACATTAACAGCAACGTGGCCGTCTACGTCCAGATTGAAAACCAAGTCCAGTTTGCCATTGCATCCGGCAAACTGCAGGCGGGCGATCAATTGCCGTCGGTACGTGAGCT
Organism: Candidatus Hydrogenedentota bacterium; assembly: GCA_012719295.1. Lineage (GTDB taxonomy): Bacteria > Hydrogenedentota > Hydrogenedentia > Hydrogenedentales > SLHB01 > UBA2224. Next base: position 3,465 of record JAAYAQ010000034.1, read on the forward strand.
CTCCGAGCGCTTGAGTGTGAATCCCAACACCGTAGCCAAGGCGTATCGCGACCTCGAAGTCATGGGACTGCTCTACACGCGCCGGGGCATGGGCGTCTTTGTCAACAAGGGCATCGAGAACAAGTGCCGCGAAGAATGTCGCCGCCGGACTATTGAACGGATGCATGAAGTCGTTGCCGAAGCCAAGGCCGCCGGCATGCAACGCGATGAGCTCTTCGAAGTCCTCACACGAAGCTACGAACTGGACGTCGAACCGTACGCCGAAACCCCGCCCGAGGTGGTCGAACTGGCCAAACTCCAGAGCCGGGGCAACTAGCACCGGCGCATTGCCAACGAATCCCGCCCCGGGAACCGCCTCGGTCAGGCGGTCCCGGGGCGGCTGTTTCTACCCGCCACCGGGCTCTTATCAAGAGAAACTCCTGCTAAAGATCCGCCGGATGTCAATTGATGTCTATCCTGTCCATCCTTCCCGGGTCCCCGCCAGCACTGCTATCTCACGTGTTCACTTGGCTTTGCTTCGGCGGTCCCCCGGATACCCCGAACACCACTTTTGTCAAGAAAACAGTTGACACGTGCGCCGAATGCGCGTAGAATCATAGTTGGAAGCTCGGATTTCCACGGTGCGGAAGGAGACACCGAGCGGGTGCTGCATTTCGTGCTGATGGACGATTGGCTTCATGAATTCTAATCATAATTGTGGTCTTGGCGCATACAAACAGCTCTAAAAGCAGGATGGGACGTCATTATGAGTGCGGGTGTAGAAGTCAATGCTCAGGAGACCGGCGACACGGTTACGCAATCATATTCCGCTCCGCAGTCGCACACGGCCGGCGTCAGCGCACCGGCGGCCACGGGTCATGAAGTGCGCGAACGTCATGGCGAACGGCTGACCCACGGGGCGAAGGTCAAGCGCGGCCAGCTCAATGCGGTGCAGCAGGGGCGCTACGGCACGGGTCCGGCGCCTTACGGCTACCGGCGCGGCAGGGAAGGGGAGAATCCGCTCGAGGTGGACGACGCGGAAGCCGAAGTGGTGCGCCTCATCTTCCGCGAATACCTCAATACGCGCAGCACCGGCAAGGTGGTGGAGTATCTGCATTCCAAAGGCATCACCACCCGGAAAGGCAACAGCTGGTCGCGGCAGGCCATTTCGATCATCCTGTCGAACCGCACTTACCGGGGGCGCGTCAGTTACGGCGATGTCGAAACGCAAGGGCTGCACGACGCCATCATCGAACCGGCCCTGTTCTACAAGGCGAACGCGCTGCGCGAACGGAAGCGCCGCAACCGCGGCCGCAGGTAATCCGCGCACTCTCAATCCGCTCACGGCTCGGAACGCCGGGCGTCACGGGTGGGTTTGCCCGTCTTCTCCCGCCCGCGGGATTGCCATGCGAGAGCCGGGTTTGGCTATAATCCCTCCGCGCACGCTCGATTTATCACGGTTGCCACCCTCGCAGGCCGGGAGACTGCGGCGTCCGCGGCGGGCAGCCCGGAATCGAGGCGCCGAATAAGGAGCTTTCCCATGTTGAACCGCGCGTCCGTTGCCCTGGTGGTCATCGACGTTCAGGAATCCCTCATGCCGAAGATTCCTGCCGCCCCCGTGATTGTGGAGGAGATCATCCGTCTGATTCGGTTCGCCCGGCTCCTCGGCCTTCCCATCCTGTGGACGGAGCAGTATCCCAAAGGGCTCGGACCGACCGTTCCTGAGATCGCCGGAGAGCTCACGGGGCTCACGCCGATCGAAAAACTGGCGTTCGGCTGCATGGCGGATCCCCAATTCGTGGCGGCTCTCCAGGAAACGGGCCGTACCAACCTCCTCATCACGGGCGTCGAGACGCACATCTGCGTTCTCCAGACGGCCCTGGGGGCCGTCGAACGCGGATTCGAGGTCTGGGTGGCGGCCGATGCCGTCGGAGCGCGGGAAGCGCGTCAGCATGATGCCGCCCTCAATCGCATTGTCGACAGCGCCTGCCAGCTCGTGACGGCCGAAATGGCCATGTTCGAAATCCTCGAGAAGGCCGGCACCCCCGAGTTCAAACAGTGTCTTCCGCTGCTCAAGCGATAAGAAGGAGAAATCTCATGGGACATATCGCAGCAACTGCTCTGGTCATGGTCTTGTGCGCCGGAACCGCCGCCGCGGCGCCGCTGTCCGTTCAGTACGATGACGACGGAATGATCACCGTAAACGGCCAGCGCACCCTCATCATCGGCTCGTACTACCCGGCCCAGTCCGACCGGCCCTATGCGGACATGGCCGAGGCGGGCTTTAACCTCGTACGCACCAACGGCAGTCCCGAAGAAATGGATAAGGCGCTCGCCGCCGGTCTCATGACCTGGACCAGCGTCGGCACCATCGACCTCGAAAACCGCGAGGCCAGCACGGCCAAGCTCCTCGACGCGGTCAATGCCATCAAGGAACACCCGGCGCTGGCGTTGATCGAGAGCGTCGATGAACCCGCCTGGACCTGGATGAAGGCCGAGACGCGGGTCCCGGCACAACCGTTCGTCGAGGCGTATCCCCTCATCAAGGCCGCCGATCCCCATCATCTCCTGTACATGAACCACGCCCCCACCAACCTGGTCAAGACCATGCAGGCGTACAACGCCGGCACCGATGTGGTCGCCTGCGACATCTACCCCGTCAATCCCGGCGGACTCCGGCCCATGTACGCCCTTTTCGAAGACGGCCACCAGGGCGATCTCAACAACCTGACCATCAGCCAGGTGGGTGATTATGTGGACAAAATGCGCCGCGTCACCGGTCCGAACCGGCCCTTGCTGATGGTCTTGCAGGCCTTCGCCTGGGAAGCCCTGCGCGACGAAAAGGAACGCGACGAGAGCAAGGTGCTCTATCCGACGTGGGAAGAAGGCCGTTTCATGGCGTTCCAGTCGATTATCAAAGGGGCCAACGGCATCATCTACTGGGGCAGCTTCAGCATGCCTCAGCCTTCCGACGCGTGGACGGCCATCACGCGCACCGCACGCGAAATCGCCGATCTCGCGCCCGTCTTGTCCGAGCGCACCGCGGCCTTCGCGCCTTCCGTCGACTACCATGAAATCGGCCACTCGGTGGACGACGGCGTGCAATGGCTCGTGAAAGAAAGCGGCGGCGCCCTGTATGTCTTCACGTGCAACGCCTATCGGTATCCGTGCCGCGCGACCCTCGCCGGGTTCGGCGAATGGAAGACCTGCACCGTCCTCAACGAGAATCGCACCCTCGAGATCGCGGACGGCGGCGTCACCGACGACTGGAATGCGTTCGACGTCCATGTCTACCGCTTCGGCAAAGAATAGGCGCGGGTGAAACTCGTGGATCACGCGCCCGTCTAATTTACCGGCCAGGAAATTCGGGGGTGACGCGCCAGGCACGAGAAACGCGGCAATCATGACGCACAGAGGCCTGCCATTCGGCGGTCAGGGCTCTCCGGACACGGCAACGTGGGGGAGAGGGTCAGCCATCCATCGGTTCGGGAATCTCGGCGTTCTCGTCGTCCGGGGATGCCGGTGCGGGGGGCGCGGGCGCGGCCGAGTCGCCCGCTGCGTTCGCCGCGGTTTCCGGCGAGCTTGTTTCCGCCTTGGGTTTCTCTTCTGCCGTGCGCGGTTCCGTGCCCGCGCTGGCGCTGGGATGTGTCCCCGCGGACTCGCCGGTCTTCTGGCCGGACGATGCGCGGTAGTAGCCCGAGTCGTCGCGGGAATCCGTCAAGGCGTCGATGTAACTCTCAGGGTCGTAGCTCTTGACCTTGTCGATTTCCTTCTTGATGGGCACGATCTCTTTGCGGAGGTCTTCTTTCGCCTCTTCGACATACGAACGCAGATCACGGATGGTTCGCATGCAGATCTTGGCGAACTCGGGAAACCGCTCCGGGCCGATGATGACCAGAGCGATTCCGGCCACCAGGACCATCTCTCCCATACCCATTCCAAGCATGCTGTCGGCTTCTCAGGTTATGCGCGCGGGCTTACGCCTCGCCGCGCTCTGCTCTTTTCTTTTTACTGCGCACCACCAGATACGATAACAAAATGCTTGCTTCGTATAGTATCAGCAACGGCACCAGCATGACCATCATCGAGAACACATCGGGCGGAGTCAACACGGCCGCCGCCACCGCCAGAACCACCAGGGCGATCTTGCGGTACTTCTTCAAGGTCGCCGGCGAAAGCAAGTCCATATAAACCAGGACCAGAACCACCATGGGAAACTGGAAGGCGATTGCGAATCCGGTCAACAGCTTCACAATGATGGGGATGGTCTCGTCGCGGCGCAGGTTCAATTCGATTTCGGGCGAGATAAACGTGGTCAGGAGGTAGGGAATCACCACCGGCAGTATGCCAAAATAGGCAATGCATACCCCTACAATCGCCAGTACGCTGCCGCCCATGAGCAGGATGCGCACGGCCCGTTTCTCATTCGGTTTGAGTCCCGGAAAGATGAACGCGCAAAGCTGATAGATAATGTAGGGCGAAGCCAGCAACAGCCCCGCGTAGGCCGCGACCTTCAGGCGGAGAAGCACGGGGGCGAGGATGTTCGTCCACTGCTGCCGGACTCGGGGTGTCGCCGGCTGGCCGCTTGGTGCGGTCGCGCTCTCCTCCGGCGCCGGGGTCCCTTCGCCGTCCTCGGACGCGGACGGCGGAGGCTGTTCTCCCTGGCCGGCGGGCTGCTCTTCCTCGACCATGAAGCCGATGATGGGCCACATCAGGGCGTCCTCGAGATAGGCGCCCAGCGCATACGCGGCGAACATCCCCACGATGGCCGCGATGCCTGCCCGGATGATGCGGATGCGAAGTTCAGCCAGATGCTCCGTGAAGGTCATGCGGGCTTCGTAATCGTTGTTGTTGCTTTGTTCTGGCATCTGAATGGAAATCCAATGTGGCCGCGATTACGTGGCCGTCACCGGCCTCTGAACATGAACAGGCGGGCAGCAATCGTGCAAAGGTCGCAACCCAGAACACAGGTAGTATACCGCTGGCAGGCCCCCGCATCCAAATTGCCCCGCGCGGCGGTGCGGAGCTCGATTCGGCCCCTACTAAAACAGGCTGCCCTGTTCGCCGCTGCTCACGTTGGCGGCGCCTCCTCCCGTCTCGCGGGTTTCCTGGGCCGGGGGCCAGGCCGGTGCGCTTTCCGGGGACGGCATGGCCGTGCTTGCCGTTGCCTGCACGCGTTCCTTGAGGGCCTTGCCGGGCTTGAACGACGCCACGCGCTTGTGATCGATCGGCACTTCCTGGCCCGTTCGCGGGTTCCGGCCCATACGCGCGTCGCGTTTCTTTACCTCGAACACGCCAAAATTCCGAATCTCGAGCCGGTGTCCCTCGGCCAGACATTCGGTAATGGTATCCAGAGTCTCCTGGACGACATCCGCGACTTCATTCTGGGTGTAGCCGAGCCGTTCCGCAATCTCGATCACCAACTCCCGTTTGGTCACGTTGTTCTCCTTTCGCTGCCGCACTTCAACCGCCTCGCGGGCGCCTCTCCCCCCGGGCGCACGGTTGCCGGCTGCACCTGCCACGGCCCGACATGTCATGCGACCGCTCGCGCCGTTCCCTACGTATACCAGGCACTGCGTCGCGGGACCTGCACGCGCGGCCTCGCCTGCACGCCGTTCGCCCGGCGGAAACGCGCCCACCCGCAACGGGTCATTGGCCCCCGAAGAGATCCTGGAACGCGTCCATATACATGCCCCGAATCTGCGGGACTCCGACCATGATCCCGACGATAATCAGGAGCACTACGATGATGATGACGGTCTTCTTGGCCTTATCGGACATGCCGCCGCCGCCCCCTGCCGCCGGCGTATCGAGACCGCCTACAAAGACCTTCTCGCCTCCGAGAACCCGCCCGCGCTTGTCCTCGAGACCGCCGAGGGTTTCGTTGATCGAGATAAACGCGCGGTGCCATTCGCCTTGCAGTTTCTTGACCGCAATCTCCGACTGCCCGAAGATATTCTCCAGACTCGTTGCACCCGCAACGATGTTCATGGTATTGCCGTCGATGCGGTAATCCTGCCCAAGACTCTCCCGCAGAATCTGATGTTCCCGGGCGAGCTTGCTCTTGATCTTAAGGAACTGATTCTCCAATTCCGGCCGGTTGGCGTTTTCCGCCGGAAACGCGGACAGGATTTGGTTGAATAGCAGCCAGTCGTTCAGGAATTCCCGGCATAGCTGCAGGTTGCGGTCAAGATGCGCCAACGCCCGTTGCTGCTTTTTCCCCAGATTCTTCGGAGGCTGCGTCATTTCGAGTCGCCTTTCTATCCGGAAGTGAAACTGCCCATATCAACGGTACTTTAGCACAAGGCCTACCCAATGTCAAAGGTATAAGTCTTGCAATTTTCATGGCTTAGCGCAGATTTGCCCCTCTTTTTACCCCGCTTTCCGGTTGAGGAAATTGCGCAGCATCTGCTTGCCCGGTTTCGTCAGGATGCTCTCGGGATGATACTGCACGCCCCAGATCGGATAGTGTCTGTGCGCCACCCCCATGATGATCTTGTCGTCCGTCTCCGCGATGATCTCCAGCTCGTCCGGGCAGGTTTCGCGGCGGATGATCAATGAATGGTACCGGGTCGCCTCGAACGGCGACTCAATCCCGTCGTACAACACATTGCCGAAGTGGTGGATTCTGCTGAGTTTACCGTGCATGACCCGGTCCGCACGCACCACCTCGCCGCCAAAGGCCGCGCCGATGCTCTGATGTCCCAGGCACACCCCCAGGGTCGGGATTTCCGGCCCCAGCTCACGGATGACCTCAATCGAAATCCCGGCTTCCTGGGGCGTGCAGGGCCCCGGCGACACCACGAGATGGTCGGGTTTCAAGGCGCGAATGCCCGCCACATCAATGGCATCGTTGCGATACACCCGGACGTCACCCTCCATCTCGCCCAGATACTGGACAAGGTTGTAGGTGAAGGAGTCGTAATTGTCGATAATCACGATCATGATTCAAGCCCTCTCTCCGCGAACTCGACCGCCCTGAAGAGCGCCTTCGCCTTGTTTACGGTTTCCTCGTACTCACGTTCGGGAACACTGTCGTAGACAATCCCCGCGCCCGCCTGCACATACGCCACCCCGTCCTTGATGATCATCGTGCGAATGACGATGCAGGTATCCATGTCGCCCGAAAAACTGATGTACCCGCATCCACCGGCATACGGTCCCCGCCGGACGGGCTCCAGCTCGTCGATGATCTCCATGGCGCGGATCTTCGGGGCGCCGCTGACCGTGCCCATGGGGAAGGTGGCCCGCAACGCGCTGAAGGCGTCCTCGCCTTCTTTCAACGTTCCCTCGATCTCGCTGACGATGTGCATAACGTGGGAGTAGCGCTCGATATACATCAAGCGGTTCTCCGTGGGGGCGACCGTGCCCGGCACGCTGACGCGGCCCACGTCGTTCCGGCCCAGGTCAACCAGCATGATGTGTTCCGCGATCTCCTTCTCGTCCGCCATCAGGTCCTTCTCCAGAAGCGCGTCTTCGTCGGACGAGGCGCCCCGGGGACGCGTGCCGGCGATGGGGCGCACCTTGCACCGGTTCCCCCGGACCTGGGTCATGACCTCCGGGCTCGAACCCACCAGGGTCAGCTCGGGGAACTGCACGAGGGTCATGTACGGCGACGGGTTGATGCAGCGCAACGCGCGGTACACGTTGACCGGGCTGGCGTGAAGTTCGCGCTCAAAGCGCTGCGACAGCACGATCTGGAACGCGTCTCCGGCCTTGATGTACTCCTTCGCGCGCCGCACAGCCTCACAGAAGCTGTCGCGCGTAAAACTCGATGTCGGCTCTTCGTTGACCGTGCCGGTGTGTATCCGCTCGGTGGTCAGGACCAGGGGTTTTCGGAGGGTCTGCTCGATTTCGTCAATCTTGCGTATGGCCTCGTTGTAGGCCGCCAGGGGATCGCCCTGAACGTGCGCATTCGAGACGATCTTCAGCCGGTTGTTTACGTGGTCGAAAATCAGGATGGTGTCCGTGATCATGAAATAAAGATCCGGCGCATTGAGGGTATCCGGATTGGCGTCCGGGAGCTTCTCGAAGTGCCGCACCTCATCATACGAGATGTACCCCACGGCGCCCCCGTGAAACTCGGGCAAACCCGCCACGCGGATCGGCCGGTATTCCTGCATGTGCTTGCGCAGGTCGTCCAGCGGGTCTCTGGATTCGAACGAGGTGGCCCTCCCGTCGCGGGTGATGGTGACCGTCGTGCCCTTGGAACAGAACACGGTGGAGGGGTTCGCCCCCAGGAAGGAATACCGGCCCAGCCGGTCCGCCTGTTCCACGCTTTCGAGCAGGAACGAGTACCTCTGGTTCTTGGCGAGCTTGATGTACGCGGTGACCGGCGTCTC
>JAAYAQ010000217.1 GCA_012719295.1 Candidatus Hydrogenedentota bacterium
GGAAGGACGATGCGCGCCAGCGCGGTGCGGGTTTCCCGGTCCACGACCGGCGCCACGTACGTGATGGCGCCCTCGACCGCCGCATAGCCTTCCGGACCCGAGATCTGGACCGTTTGCCCCGGCTGGATGTGCGGCAGGTCCTTCTCGAAGACCCGGACGTCCACCCACACCGAATCGAGGTCGGCGATGATGAAGGCATTGGCCTGCGATTCCAGCGCCTCGCCCAGCACCATGTGTTTTTCGAGCACTTCGCCGTTGAACGGAGAGGTCATCTCATACCGCGTCAAAAAGTCGCGGCGTCCTGAAGCGACCTCGCGGAGCTGCGCCTCGGACAGGCCGAGGGCCTGCAGTTTCTGTACCGCGGCGCGCACGGCGATCTGGGCCTCCTGGAGTTCCCGGGAAGCCGCGAGATAGTCCTTTTCCGCCGAGATCTGTTCTTCCCACAGGGCCTTTTCCCGCGCGAATTCCTTGCGTGCGAGTTCGAGACGCGAGTTGGCCGCAAGGTATTCGGCCTGGGCGTCCGCCAGCTCGCGGCTGTCCAGCACCGCCATGAGTTCGCCTTCCAGCACCGTGTCTCCAATGCTCTTGTGCACCTCGCGCACGATGCCCGCGACGCGGGGCACGATGTGCGCGACATGGTCCTCGTTCAGGCGGACTTCCGCGGGCAGTTCGATCTCCACGGGCAGGTTTCCGGGGGCCGCTTCGCGGAGCACAATGCCGAGGGCCTGCCGCTCCGATTCCGAGAGGCGGAGTTCGGGGAGATGCTCAGGGTGTTCTTCGGTCTCGCCATCGTGGCCGTGCGCTTCGGGCGCCGCCTGTGCGTGTCCGGGATGCCCGGCCTCTTCGTCGTGTTCGTCTTCATCGTGCGTGCCGTGCTCGTGCGCGGCCTGCGTGGACTCGGCGCCCGCCGCCTCGGCGCGCGGCAGGTGTCCGGACCGGGTGAACTGGACGGTCAGGTAGACTGCCGCGGCCACCAGGGCCAGCGCGCCCAGAGCCGTGGCCAAAACGCCAACACTATTCCGCATGCTCCGTTTCCTCCGTGCTGTGAAGGGACGCCGTGTCCCATTGGGCGAGGGCCGTGCCGGTGAGGCGTTCCAGCGCGATCACCGCGAGATGGCCGCGTTCCAGGGCGTCCAGATAAGCCGTCCGCACATCAAACAGGGTGCGCTGGGCGTCGAGTACATCGAGGTAATCGAACTTGCCCTGGCGGTAGCCCTCCTGCGTCTTTTCGAAGATCTCGCCGGACCGGGGCAGGACGTCTTCGCGGAGCGCCCCCACTTCCGAAAACGCCGAAGCGGCGTCTTCGTGCGCCGCAAAGAGATCCCGGTGAACGCGCACCGCGGCCGCCCGGCTCGAATCCGAGACCTGCGAGACCCCGAATTGCGCCGCGGCGATGTCGCCCTGGTTGCGATGAAGAACGGGAAGGGGAATGGAGAACCCCAGTTGGAGGGCGTTGTCGCGCCCCGAATCGAAGCTGGAATCCGACCGCGACGCGCTGAATCCTCCGCCGCTGTCGATGCCGTACTGCGTGGATGCGGTGTCCGCGAGTCCCGCGCTGCGGAAGCCCAGCTCGACGGTTGCGTCGGGTACCCGGTTGGCCCGCGCCAGCGCCAGCGCGGCCTCGCGCGCGGCCAGCTCCGACATCCAGCGGGCGATGTCGGGATTGCCGTTCACGCGGTTGCGCAGGCCGTCTACGGACTCGAGGGCAGGCAGCGCCTCGAGATCGCCCTCGGCCCGGACGAAATGAGGGGATTCGCCGCCCCACATCGCGGCAAGCCGGGTTCGGGCAACCTGGAGATCCCGTTCGGCCCGATCGCGTTCGATGCGGGTGTTTGCGAGAGCCACGTCGGCCTTGGCCGCTTCGATGGGGGATTCCTGACCCGCCTGGACCCGCACCCGGAATGTCCGCACCACCTCCTCGGCCAGGCGGAGCAACTCGTCGTCGAGGATGAGGCGTTGCTGGGCCGCCACCACGGCCACGAACGCCCGCGCCGTCTCGGCGATGATATCGGCGCGCAGGGCCTCGTAATCCCACAGGTCCAGTTGTTTTGCTTCTTCGGCCGCGGCGATCCGTTTCGCCCGTTTGCCGCCCAGTTCGATGACCTGGGCGATGCTCAGCGTGATCTCGGATTCCGTGAACCCCGAGTGCGCCCCCGGTTCGCTCTCCGTCTCCCAGCCGAGTGCGGGCAGGCTGCCGGAACCGAGCCCTCCCGAAAGCGACCGGGTCCGCGTACGTTGTGACGGTCCGCGTTCCCAGCGGATATCCTCGAGCTCAAACGTCAGTTCCGGATTGGGCCGGAGACCCGCCTGGGTTACCCCGGCGCCGCCGATCTCGACCTCCCACCGTTTGGCGGCCAGGTCCGGATTCCCGGAAAGAGCGCGATGGATGGCGTCCTTCAGCGTGAGCCGGCCGCCGCCCTCCTCCCACGCGCCCGGCGCGTCGGAAGGGGAAGGGTCTTCCGCCTTGACCGTATTCAATTCCGCCCCAAATGCCGCCAGACACCCGGCTGCAAGCACTGCACACACACTCACGAACCGCATAGTTACTCCTCTCCTGGGTAAGGCATACAACAGCGCGTTCTCGAGCAGGGACATGATCCACCCGGGTCCGCGCACAACGGCAGGGATGGGGTCAGATTAGAAGGAGGGTGCTCCGAAGCGTCCGCGCGCAGGCAAAATCCAGCGAACAGTCCGGCGGCAGCACGCGGTCCTCCGCGACGGCACGGTCAAGGTGGACGGCGGTTTCGCATGCGGCGATGTTTCGGGGCATGAGGTTCTTGGCGGTTGCCCGGTGGTCGTGCGCCGCCGCAAACCCGGACTGCACCGGAAACAGGATGTCCACGCAGTCGCTGTGATGGCGTTCCTGGACGCAGCCGCCGTGGACAGCGGGCACGCCGGGCGCTTCGGGCGCAGCCGCACACGGGGCGTCGTGCACGGGCTCGATGGCGACATGCCCATCCGGCCCCAGGCACACCACCAGATCCTGCGCGCCGGACGCGAACGTCCATGCGCACAGGCACGTCAACAGCCACGTAAGGCTTTTTGCGGCTTTGTCTTGGAACATAACGTGCTCAAACACCTTGTACACAAAGTATAGAAGATTCCACTGCTGAGAACAACGTTTTCCGGAGCGCCTATTCCGCGATGCGAGGCGCAAGCTGCGGCTGCGCCGAAGGCTGGGGCCTATAGGACCCATAGGACCCATAGGACTTATACCGCGCATAGGCCGCATTCCGTGCAGTTCGCAATAAGTCACTCACATCTTGCCCGGAGCTTGGCCCACGTCATCGCCTCGTAGTCTTTCTTGGGAGCGCGGGGCGCTTGCACTTCGTTTCCGATTTCCCTACCGTTGCAGATACGACCCTTTCTCCGTGTCACAATCCCGGCGCGGGCAGCGACTATAGGGCAGGCGAAGGAGTTCAGCTGTGCTGTTTGCCCTGAAACACGACGATGCGCACCTGGTCGAACGGGTCCTGGCGGGCGAACGCGAGGCCTATGCACCCCTGGTGCGGCGGTATCTGCCCGCGGTCCATGCCATCGGGCGGTCGCGCGCCGGGAATTTCGTCGAGGCCGAGGACATCGCCCAGGAGGCCTTCCTGGCGGCCTATAACGCCCTCCATACGCTCCATGAGCCCGCGAAATTCGGTCCGTGGCTGCTGCGGATTGCCCGCAACAAGGCAAACGACTGGCTCACCGGGCGCACGCGCGAACGACGCCTCACCGCGCACTTCGAAGAGGCCGCCGAACCCGTTCAGGATACCATGCGCGAACTGGAGATCCGGGATATGCGCGCCATGCTGCGCCGTCGCGTCGAGGCACTGGACGACGATTTCCGCGAAGTCCTTTTCATGCACTATTTCGCGGGCGTCAAGACGCGGGAGATGGCCCAATTGCTCGAGATCTCGCATGCGGCGGTCCGAAAACGTTTACAGCGGGCGCGTGAAGCCCTCGGTGCAACGTTGCTCGACGAACTCGGCCGCGATCGCGAGTCCGAAAAGAGGCTTGAGAAACGCGCGCTGTCGATCATCGGGGCGGTTGCAGGGGCCTCCGCGAGCTGGGAGCACGCAAGCGTGGAGGCCGGGACCGCGGCGACGGCGGCCGCAGGCTCGTCCGCCGCAGCGACGGCCGCGGCAACGTCAGGCATGACGATAGGGGGTCTGCAGATGCTCATGGGATTCTTGTCATCGAACGTGGGAGTTGCTGTGGTCGCCGCGGTGGCAGTTTTCGGCGGTGTGGCAGGGTTTGTAAGCCTCCAGAACAACGAAGAGGCGGTACCCTCGGCGACTCCGGTCAGCGCGATGGCGCCGCCTGCTGTATCGGGCGAATCGGCGGAAGGTGGTGCGCCGCTTCCGCAACGCCAGCGCATGGCGTCCGTCCTCGGCGCGCCCGGGGCGAGAGCCGGCGTTGCCAGCGTCGAAACGACACAGCCAACCGGCCCGTACGGCATCGCGGGGAAGGTCGACAAACCCGGCGCGACGGTCCGGCTCGAGCGGGTTACCAGGGACGGGTTCGAGTGCGAACAGGACGAGGCGGTCGTCATGGCCATGAAGCCTGGCGACGACGGGGCGTTCCTGTTCGAAGACCTGCCCCGGGCGCGGTATGTGGTGCTCGCCTATACAGAAGACGCTGCTGCCTTCGAGACCGCGTCCGCCGATCCGTACGATCCTGAACCCTTCCTGGAGATGAGCCTCCTCCCGGCGGCGCGGATTCGAGGGAGGGTGGCCGACGCGTCGGGCCGGGGCATTGCCGGAGCGGTCATCTATGCCCATGCCTGCGATCACGAAGA
>JAAYAQ010000218.1 GCA_012719295.1 Candidatus Hydrogenedentota bacterium
TCTGCCCCACCAGGCCAGGGGCGTTCCAGGAGCGGCGTGCCATCACCTCGCTGTTGTCTCCGCCTGCCCGGAATTGTTCGCGGCCATCGAGCGTGCACAGCGCCACATACGTATCGGGATGCGCGCCGCCGCCTGCCAGGAACGTCATTTCCGGCGCGCGCAATTCGAACACCGGGGATTCGAGCATCCCCGTGTGGCTGTCGTTCGGACGATACCCTTCCTGCTCAAGGGTCGACAGGAACCATCGGCCCTGCTTGGTGTACGGCTGGGCGGCGTTGTGAAACTCCGCGCGATCGCACACGAGCAGGCCGAAGCCGCCTTCGAGCACGCGCCACCCCTGCAGGTCGCCCGTTTCGAAGTCAAAACGGACGGTCCCGAACTCCTCCGCGGCGTGGGAAAGCAATCCCGGCGCCGCGACGAGGCAACAGAGAACAAAGACCCCCCGGCGTACGCGGAACGGAAAGCACGTATTCATTGCAGCATGGCCCACCTGATTCAGTTGTTACCGGGGCTCTCCCCGGGCCGGCGCCTCATTCCGACAGCCGGGCGACCAGCACATCCCATCCTCCCGATGTGGACAGCGACCGGGGGTACTGGGAATCCCGTCCGAGGGTCAACGGCCCGGCGAAAGAGCCAACCGCGAGAAAGTCGCCCGGGAAATCCACGATCGGCATGCCCGCGACTCCCAGAACCATCTCGTCTTTCGTACCGCCCCCATGACAGACGGAGAGCACTTTGCCGTCGGCGGAGAACCGCGCAACGAAGAGGTCTTTGGCCCCGGCGGAGTCCATTTTGGTCTCTCTGGCCTCGCCCGGACCCAACGTGGCGGTCCGGGTGAAGTATCCCCCTGCGACAAACGTGTCGTCTGCACATGCGCTGACCGCATAGGCGACGGCCTCGCCCAGCGCCGACGGCGCGCTCTTCACCCAGACCAGCGCCCCGTCCGCCGCGAACCGGGCGAAAAACGCGTCGGTCGTGGACCCCGCCAAAAGCATTTTTTGATTGGGTTCGCCGTAACCAAACGTGGTGGTCCCCGAAAAACCGCCCACCACGAGACATCCCCCGTCGGGAAGGGCCGCGACGTCCAGCGCCGCGGTATCGCCCGTACCGCCAATCTGCCGGAACCATTTCCGGCTCCCGTAAAAGTCGTATCTTACAACGCAGGCATCCCGCGCCAGCGCCTTGGCGGTCGCGGCATCCTTGAACTGGCCGTTGAGATACCCTGCGGCGACCACGCTTCCGTCAGGATAGGCCGCGATGCCCGTCCCGACATCCGTGCCCGTGCCGCCCTCGCTGCGGACCCAGTCCAGCGAACCATCGTTGTTGAACCGCGCAACGAAGAGGTCTTCATCTCCGGCCGATGTCAGCACCGTTTCGTTGGTTTCGGACACGCCGAAACCCGCCCGGGTCGTGTAATACCCCGTAACATACGCCGCGCCGTCGTCCAGGGCACTCACGTCGTTGGCCTCGTCGTAGCTGTAGCCTCCGGCCCGCGTCGCAAACCGGAACGTCCCGTCGAAGTTGTACCGGGCCAGAAAGATGTCCAGGGGCCCCGCGGCAGGCAGCAGCGTCTGGACGGGATCCTGTTCACCAAACTGGGCGTACAGCGAGTGGGCGCCGGCCACATAAACGGATCCGTCCGGGAGCGCCGCGACCCCATGGCCTTCGTCCAGTCCCGAACCACCGGCGGAGGTTACCCACACCAGTCTCCCGTCCGGGGCGTATCTGGCAAGAAACATGTCGTTATCACCCTCGGACACCCACGTGACTGCCTGCTGGGTGGACGGGCTGAACACCGCGCTCGAACTGTAGAACCCCGTTACGATGCAACTGCCATCCGGCAAACCGGTTACCGCCTGGGCAGCATCGGCGGAGGGCCCGCCGGCCTTCTCTGCCCAGACCACACCGGCCCACAACGGCTCATTGGGATCCGGTTCGTCGTCTCCGTCGTCGGGGTCATCGTCCGGGTCGTTGCCATCCCAGTAGTCGGGATCGTCCGGAATCAGCGGGCATCCGGTCCACAGCATCAGTCCACACACCAGTGCCAGAATCAGCAGAAGGTTCAGAGTCGGTTTCATGGCTCGTTTCTCCACATACCGGCGTACAGGCCCCGAAACGGCATACGCATGATTTTACCCTATAGTAAGAGCGGCCGTTTTGGCAACCAGGCCGGGAGAGAGACTGTATGCCTCCGGAAGGATATGGTATAGTCGCACTTTCTTTCGGGGTAATTTCACACAACATATCGGTTTGGAGGCGCCTTTCACATGGCGAGCGCGAAGTACAATCATCAGGAAATTGAACAGAAATGGCAGAAATACTGGCTGGAACATAAGACCTTCAAATCGGAAACCGACCCCTCCAGGCCCAAATACTACGTGCTGGACATGTTCCCGTATCCCAGCGGCGACGGCCTCCATGTGGGCCATCCCGAAGGGTACACCGCCACCGATATCATCGCGCGCTACAAGCGCATGCGCGGATTCAACGTGCTCCATCCCATGGGATGGGATGCGTTCGGACTGCCCGCCGAACGGCATGCGGTCCGCACCGGCGAGCACCCCGCGGTCATCACCAACAAGAACTGCGAAAACTTCAAGCGCCAGATCCAGGCCCTCGGTCTGTCCTACGACTGGGACCGCGAAATCAACACCACCGACCCGAAGTACTACAAGTGGACCCAATGGATCTTCCAAGTCCTTTTTGAACGCGGACTTGCCTACCAGGCCGAGGCCCCCGTCAACTGGTGTCCCGCCCTGGGCACCGTGCTCGCCAACGAGGAAGTCAAAGACGGCAAATACGTCGAAACCGGGGACCCGGTCGAGCGCCGCATGATGAAACAGTGGATGCTCAAGATCACGGCCTACGCGGAACGGCTGCTCGAAGACCTCGACGAGCTGGACTGGCCGGAAGGCATCAAGACCATGCAGCGCGAGTGGATCGGGCGCAGCGAGGGCGCGGACGTCAGTTTCACGGTGGACGGGTCCGGCGAGCAGTTCACGGTCTTTACCACCCGCCCGGACACCCTGTTCGGAGCGACGTACTGCGTGCTGGCCCCGGAACACCCCCTGACCCGCCGGATCGCCGCCGCCGAGCAGCGCCCCGCCGTGGACGCCTATATCGAGGCCTCCGCGAAACGAAGCGCACAGGATCGCATGAAAGAGGACCGCGAAAAGACCGGCGTGTTCACCGGGGCGTATGCCGTCAATCCCGTCAACGGCACCCTGGCGCCCATCTGGACGGCCGATTACGTGCTGGCAGAATACGGCTACGGCGCCATCATGGCTGTCCCGGCCCACGACACGCGCGACCACGAATTCGCCCGCAAATTTGGCCTTCCCATCATTGAGGTCATTCACTCCGACGGTGCGGATGTGCAGGCGGCGGCCTGGGTCGGCGATGGGACGCTGGTGAACTCCGGGTTCGCCTCGGTCGATGAGATTCCCAGCGAACAGCGGGCCCGTCTGGCGGGCATCTGGAACGACCCGGCCAATGCCCCCGACATCAACGGATTGAGCGTCCCCGAAGCCAAGCGCCGCATCGCGGCCTGGCTCGAAACGCAGCGGCTGGGCACGGGAACCGTGAACTACCGCCTGCGCGACTGGCTGTTCTCGCGTCAGCGGTATTGGGGGGAGCCGTTCCCGCTGGTCACGCTCGCGGACGGCACCGTGAAGGCCGTGCCCGTGAAGGATCTGCCCGTGGTGTTGCCGGAACTGAGCGAGTACCGGCCCACGCCCGATGGCCAGCCCCCTCTGGCCCGCGCAACCGAATGGGTCGATACGACCGATCCCGAGACCGGCCAGCCCGCAAAACGCGAAACCAACACCATGCCCCAATGGGCGGGATCGTGCTGGTATTATCTGCGTTTCTGCGACGCGCGCAACGATCAGCAGGCCTGGTCCCGGGAGGCCGAGTCCTACTGGATGCCCGTGGACCTGTACGTGGGCGGCGCCGAACATGCCGTCCTCCATCTGCTCTATTCGCGGTTCTGGCACAAGGTCCTCTATGACGCCGGCTATGTGTCGACCAAAGAACCGTTCACGAAGTTGTTCAACCAGGGCATGATCCTCGCCTATTCGTACCAGGATGCCGCGGGCAAGTACTACTACCCCAACCAGGTGGAACAACGGGACGGCCAATGGGTCGTCAAACAGACCGGCGCCCCCGTGGTGTCGCAGATCGAGAAGATGAGCAAGTCGCGTTACAACGTGGTCAATCCCGACGATGTCGTGCGCGATCTGGGCGCCGATTCCATGCGGCTCTACGAAATGTTCATGGGGCCCCTGGACCGCGATAAGCCATGGACCGAGGAGGGCGTGCAGGGGGTACACCGGTTCCTGCGCCGGGCCTGGGCCGTATTCGTCGCCGAGGACGGCGCCCTCCACCCGAAGATCGTCGAGACGGGCGGCGAATCCGCCCCGAAAAAGGTCCTCCACAATGCCATCAAAGCCGTCACGGCCGACATCGAGGAAATGTCGTTCAATACGGCCATTTCCCGCATGATGGAATTCGTCAACGAGGCCACCAAGGCGTCGACGCTCGCTCGCGAGGACGCCGAGAAGTTCGTCCTCCTGCTGGCGCCGTTCGCGCCCCACATGGCGGAAGAACTCTGGGAGCGCCTGGGACACACGAAAACCCTCGCGTACGAACCCTGGCCGGAATATGACGAAAGCCTTCTGACCGAAGACACGCTCGATATCGCGGTTCAGGTGCTCGGCAAGTTGCGCGGGCTGGTCCAGGTCCCGGTGGACGCTCCCAAAGAGCAGATCCTCGCCGCCGCGAAAGCCGAACCCAACGTCCAGCGCCATCTCGAGGGCAAGACCATCGTCAAAGAGATCTACGTGCCCGGCAAGCTGGTGAACCTGGTGGTGCGGTAGCGCGCGAGTCCGGCGGCCCGCGTACCCTCCGGTTTTTCGTCCGGGGTCTCCGCTCTGTATGGCGCCGGAAGTGGAAACCGCCGGCTCCAGCCGGTATGATAAGGACAATCCGCGCCGATGGTTCCCCCTGTGCCTGTGCGCCCGGCGGCTGAAACAGGCCGGCCCGGCGCCGCGCCGGTACAACACAGATTTCGAGGCATCAACGGTGCGAACGCCGTCTGCATCCCCGAACAATCACCGTAAAGAAGGAGTTCTTGCGTGCACTACCGTCCGTTCGGCACGACTGGCTTCGATGTTTCCGCCCTCGGTTTCGGCACGATGCGTCTGCCGCTGACCGGCGACAATCCGGCGGACATCGACCGTCGCCAGGCCATCCGCATGATCCGTCACGCCATCGATAACGGCGTCAACTACGTCGACAGTGCTTACGCCTACCACAACGGCGAAAGCGAAGTCGTCCTGGGCGAGGCCCTGCGCGACGGATACCGGGACCGGGTCAAGATCGCCACCAAGCTCCCCACCTGGCTCGTGGAAAAAGACGAGGATGTCGAGAAGCTCCTTGACACCCAGCTCAAACGCCTTCAGCAGGACCACATCGACTTCTATCTCGTTCACAACCTCAACAGCGCGTTGTGGCCCATCGCGCGCGATTGTGACGTGTTGCCCGCCCTGGAACGCGCCCGCGACAAAGGCAAAATCGGACATATCGGGTTCTCGTTCCACGACTCCTTCGACCTGTTCCAGGAAATCGTCGACGCCTACCCCGGATGGGAGTTTGTGCAGATTCAGTACAACTACGTCAATGAAACCGTGCAGGCCGGAACCCGGGGGCTGGAGTATGCCGCATCCAAAGGACTGCCGATCGTGGTCATGGAGCCTCTGCTCGGCGGCGGCCTGGTCAATCCGCCGGAGAGCATTCGCGAGGTCTTCGCCGACTCGCCGTATCCCGAGCGCGCGCCGGTCGAGTGGGCCCTGCAATGGCTGTGGAACCGCCCGGAGATCGCGACCGTGCTCAGTGGCATGGGCGCGATGAGCCAGGTCGAGGAAAACCTCGCCTGCGCTTCCCGGTCCGGCATCGGCACACTGTCCGAAGACGAGCTGGAGACCATCTCCGACGCCGCCTATGCCTTCCGCCAGCTGAACTCCATCCCCTGCACCAGATGCGGCTATTGCATGCCCTGTCCAAACGGCGTCGACATCCCCCGGAACTTTGAAATGTACAACAACATGCACATTTTCAAGGGCAATCAGGACTTCCTGAACCGGACCATCTACATCAACTTCATGGCTAAAGAGGCGCGTGCCGACAAGTGCACGGTCTGCAA
>JAAYAQ010000219.1 GCA_012719295.1 Candidatus Hydrogenedentota bacterium
GCCTCGAAAGCATCGGCATCGAGGTGTTCGGCGGCGTGAACGCGCCCTATATCTGGATGGCCACGCCCGGAGGCATGCGCTCCTGGGAATTCTTTGACAAACTGCTCAACGAAGCCCACGTCGTGGGCACGCCCGGCTCGGGATTCGGGCCCAGCGGCGAAGGCTATTTCCGCCTCAGCGCGTTCGGGCACGCCGGCGACGTCAAGCGGGCCGTCCGGAGCATACAGGAGAACCTGAAACTGTAGCGCGCGACCCGGTGGAAACGGCGGGCGCCGGACCCGGCGCCACGATGTCCGTATCGAATGGGGCGGCGCCTGTTTCGAAGGGTAACGTATGGACGCGATAGCCACCAGAAATCTCACGAAGGTCTACCGGGGGCACATCGGGCGCGGCGCGGTACGATCGCTGGACAGTCTCACCCTGACGATCGCCCCGAACGAAGTGTTCGGATTTCTGGGCCGGAACGGCGCGGGCAAAACCACCACGATCAAGATCCTGTGCAGCCTGCTTCGCGCCACAACCGGCGAGGCGTTCGTGATGGGGCAGGACACGCGCCGGCGCGACACCCGCAAACACATCGGCTACCTGCCCGAAAACCCCTATTTCTACGAGTACCTCAATCCCCGCGAGACGCTCGATTTCTACGGGGAACTCCATGGGCTCACCCGCGCTGAACGCGCGGCCGAATGGGACCGGCTGGCCGATCTGCTGGATCTGCGGGACATCGCCGGCCAGCGCGTCCGCGGGTTTTCGAAAGGCATGCGCCAGCGGCTGGGGTTTGCCGTTGCGCTGGTGGGCAATCCCCACGTGCTCATCCTCGACGAACCGATGTCGGGTCTCGATCCGCTCGGCCGCCGGTTGATCCGCGAACTGATCCTGTTGCTTCACGGGCAGGGCAAGACCATCTTCTTCAGCTCGCACGTGCTGGGCGACGTCGAGCAGATCTGCAGCCGTGTGGGGATCCTCGTCAAGGGGAAGTTGACCACACAGGGCCGCCTCGACGAACTGCTCAACCGCCGGGTCAACCGGGTGGAGATCATCGCCGCCGGCCTGAGCGAACCGGCCGCAGCCGCGGTCGCGGCGCGCTCCGACGGCGTCCGCGAATCCGAGCAGGGCCGGCACTTCTTCGTGAACGACCTGGACGCGGCCAACGCCGTCGCGGCGGACATCCTGCAGTCCGGCGGCACGCTGGTGGAATTCACGCCCATCCGGGAATCGCTGGAGGAGTATTTCATGCGCGAACAGGAGACCGTCTCATGAGAGTGCTGGCTGTGGCGCGCAATACGTTTCGCGAGGCGGTGCGCGACAAGGTGCTGTATGTGCTGCTGCTCTTTGCCGCGGCCGCCATCTTCGGCTCGAAGGCGCTGGGCTGGATCAGCATCGGCCAGGACATCAAGATCGTCAAGGATCTTTCGCTGGCGGCGGTGTCGGTGTTCGGGGTGCTGATCGCCATCTTCGTGGGCACGAATCTCGTGTACAAAGAGATTGACAAGCGCACGATCTACACCATCCTGTGCCGCCCCATGCACCGCTGGGAGTTCATTCTCGGAAAATACGCGGGTCTGGCGGCGCTGCTCGCGCTGGTAACGGCCGTGATGGCCGCCGTCGCGGCCGTATACGTAGTCGTCCTGGGCGGCCGCCTCGACGTCACGTTTTTCCAGGCGGTGCTGCTGATCTACTGGCAATTGCTGCTGATCACCGCGCTGGCGGTGCTGCTGTCCGCCGTGACGTCGCCGATTCTGGGCGCGATCATCGTCTTTTCCACGTATGTCGTCGGGCATGCGACGTCGATATTCACCGAGTTGCCGCCGCAATTTGACGGCACGTTCAGCAAACGCGTTCTCGAGGCCGTCTACTACATCATTCCCAACCTCTCGAACTTTGACATCCGCGCGGAGGCGGCGAACGGCGTGCCCGTCGCGCCGGGCTACGTCCTCTGGGCCATCGCCTATGGCGCCGTCTATACCGCGGTGCTGCTCACCATCGCCTCGCTGGCGTTTCAGGACAAGGACGTATGATCGCCCGCTGGCTGGTCATAGCGCCGCTGACCGTCGCCATCGGCCTGGCGTGTTGCGTCATGGCGCAGAAACACCTCGACGCTTCGCGCCAGACGGGGTTTGACGAGGAATTGCTGTATCTCCCCAATGAGAAGCTCCTGAACCATTTCACCGGGGGCCTGGACAGCGTGGTCGCCGACCTGCTCTGGCTTCAGTGCATCCAATACACGGCCGAGGAGTTCAAGGGCGATCACAAATACGTCTGGCTCAACCACATGACCGACACGATCACCCGCCTCGACCCGTATTTTGTCGACGTGTACCGCTATGGCGGGGTGTTTCTGGCGGCCCTCAAGGCCGACAACGACGCCAGCGTCAACCTCATGAAGCGCGGCATGCGCCACAACCCCGGCGCGTGGGTGTTGCCGTACGAGATCGCCATGGTGTATCTGCTGAACCGGAAAGACCGTCCCGATTCGCCCGCGCAGGCCGCCCGGTTTCTGCACCTGGCCGTCGCCACGGAAACGGCCCCCCAGTTCGTGGTTGATCTCGCCGCCAACATCGCACGGCAACACGATCTCGATGCATTCGAACGCGCCATGTGGGAGGATATGGCCCGTAACAGCGACGAGAAGATGCTGCGGGAGCTCGCGCAGCGAAAACTGCATGAACTCGCCATCGCCGGCGTATGCGGCCAGCTCGCCAAAGCCGTTGAACTCTACGAGAACCGCCACAAGCGCCTGCCGAAATCCCTGGGCGACCTCGTTTCGGGCGGCATCATCGAGAGCGTGCCCGACGATCCGCTCGGCGGCCGCTATGTTCTCTCCGGCCGGGAGGTCCTTAACACCACGCTGCAGGACGAAAAGCTCGGACGGCGTTTGAACCGCATCCGCGGGGGCGTGCAGCGTTACCAGAAGCGCACCGGCGTTTGGCCGCCCTCCCTCGAAACGGCTGTGAAG
This sequence comes from Candidatus Hydrogenedentota bacterium, assembly GCA_012719295.1. Classification (GTDB taxonomy): domain Bacteria; phylum Hydrogenedentota; class Hydrogenedentia; order Hydrogenedentales; family SLHB01; genus UBA2224. The sequence continues at coordinate 2,957 of JAAYAQ010000219.1, forward strand.
GAAGGCGACCTCGAATTCGTTCCACCCCATCCGTACCCCGGCCGCGAATGGCGCTACGACCCCGCAACCGGAGAGGTCGAGAGCGGCGCAGGCCCCAGCGGCTGACCGCGCCCGGCTCCGATGCCCCGCATCACGGCCCGGAGAATCCGCGGCGCCCGGCGCTCAGACGACGGCGGTCTCCGCCTGGGCATCCCAGGTGACCGCCCTGCCGCTCTGGTCGGAAAGCACGGCCATGTGGCAGGCCGCGGCGGTATGGAATCCTTCGTCCACGGTCGCGCGGGGCGTGCCGCCCGACCGGACGGCCGCGAGAAAGTCTTCGATGTGCGCGCGGGTATTGGGCCCGTTGGATTTGAGGTTCTCCTCGATGTCCTCGCGGAAGATGGTCATTTCCTGCATGTTGCGGATGTGAAGGGCGCCCCCGGTACAGATGTAGCGCTCTTCCACGCCGAACCGGTCGTTGGTCAGGGTGGCGGTGTAGGTGAACTGGAGCCCGCCGGGGTATTCCACGATGGTGTTGACGGTGTCGGGGCAGCTGCGGCCATCGGTAAACTTGGCGAGCGAGCCGGCCGACATCACGCGCGCGGGCATGCCGGCGCCGGAAAGAAAATGGCAGGTGTCGAGGTGATCGGCGAGCATGCCGCCGTTGAGCCCTCCGCTGTATTCCTCGAAGTGGACCCAGTAGAAGTAACGGAGGGGGTCGAACGGGTACGCGCGCGTATCTCCTAGAAAAAGGGGCCAATGCAGGCTCTCTTCGGTGGCTTCTTTGGGCAGGCTCTCGGGATCCAGCGCCTGGCCCACGTCGTAGTGGTTGACCTGGACCATGGCGAGCTTCCCCAGACTGCCCGAGGCCAGCATCTCCCGGGCCTGGAGGTGCAGGTCCGTGCTGCGATAATGGCTGCCCACCTGGACCACCGCGGCCGTTTCGCGCGCCTTGGCGCGAACGGCCTTGGCCGCCTCCCAGGTGAGCGCCATGGGGCGTTCGATGTAGACCGCACAGCCGCGGTCGAGGGCTTCCAGGGCGGCGGGCGCGAGGGTGTGCGGGGGCGTCGCGATGAACACCGCGTCGAGTTTTTCCTTCTTCAGGAGGCGGTCATACTCGACGTAATCCGTGGTTTCCCCGTTCTTCTGTTTACACCAGGCGAGGGCGCGGTTTCGCCACACGTCGTAGGTATCGGCCAGGGCCACGACCTGCACGTTGTCCAGTTCCAGCAGGGTCTGGAGCAGCGCGCCCCCGCGTTTGCCGACGCCGATCACGGCGCAACGCAGCGGCTCCGGCGCCGGCGCCGGCGTCTGGGCCGGTTCCTCGCCCGCGCGGGCCCCGCGCGCCGCCAGGGCCGCCACTGCGCCCAGGGCGGTGGACCGGACCAGGAATCTCCGCCGGGAATGGGTGCCCGCAGTCATGAATACCGCCTCATGCACTTCCCCTGCTTCGCAGGCGCCTGCGCGCTTGTGTGCACCGCATGCCGTAATGTCATCTCGTGCGCCAGGTTAATTGTACCACGTCTGCCGGCGCGCACGAGGTTATTTGACCGCCTCGCCCTCTTCCTCGGCCCCCACATCAATCTCGACGTCGATGTCGTGCGAATAGGTCTGTTCGCCTTCCAGCGGGCACTGGACCAGCCATTGGCCATTGGGCGACATGATCCCCGAGGGGCAGTTCACGGGCCCGTCGGGACTGGCCGCGTTCGCGGTGGCGATATAGACCTTGCTCTCGACGGCGCGGAGCTGCAGATTGGACTCGTGAAAGGCCCGGTGCATGGGGTCGGCGCCGGAATTCGCGGAGTGAAAGATGACCTGGGCGCCTTTCTGCCCCAACTGATGGGTCAGGCGAGGGTCGGGATACGGTCCGCAGCCGGGGGTCACCCAGAGGTCGTTGCAGATGGTGCATCCAAAGGTCAGGCCGCGATGGTGGAAGATGCGCAGTTTCTCGCCCGGTTTACAGAATTCGCGGTCGCTCTTGGTGGGCACGAGCTTCTCGTGCGTGCCCAGGAGCTCGCCCTCATCGGTGTAAATGCGCGTTTGGATGTGCACGTCGTTGTCGCGCTTGCGTCCCGTGCCGATGAGCGCGGTGATGTACTTCTGCCGGCACGCCTTCGCGATCTGTTCCCACGCCGCGCGGGCCGCCTTGTCGCTGAAATCGCCGTGGTAGCCGGTCAGACTCATCTCGGGAAACAGCACAAAATCGCCATCGGCATTCATGATGTAGTCGAGCACTTTCGGCAGATTCACGTCCAGCCTCGGGGAAACCTCCATCTGCACACCGACAATTCGAATGGTTGCCATAGGTAATACATCTCCTTCTGGTTGCCCAGCCGCTACGATACCACATCCTCCGGGGAGGGTGCGAGCGCCGAGCCGGCCTCCCTGAGGGGAAACGCAAGCGCCTGAATGCTTTATGCCGGAAAACGCGGCCGGGCCGACTGGCCCGTCCGACCGGTCCAAACCGTGCGGCCGGCCGCTTGTTGACACGTGTCACTAAAGTGTGGTCGAATCGCAATGAACACGCATCAGGAAGGGGAACGTTTGATGGACAAGTTCGGCGCAATTCAGTACATGCTCGACAAATGCATCATCGCGGTGGTGCGGGCGGATACCGGCGGGGACGACCTGGTGAAGGTCGTCGAGGCGGTCGCGGCCGGCGGCGTGCATTGTATCGAGGTCACGATGACCACCCCCGGCGCGCTGGAATGCCTCAAGGCCGCGTCGGAAAAGCTGAAGAAGGCCGACGCGCTCCTGGGCGTGGGCACCGTGCTGGATCCCGAGACGTGCCGCCTGGCGATCCTCGCGGGCGCGCAATATGTAGTCACACCCACCTTGTCCATCCCGACGATCCAGATGGCGCGGCGGTACGGCAAACCGATCGTGTGCGGCGCCTATACCCCGACGGAAATCCTGACGGCGTGGGAGAACGGGGCGGATTTCGTCAAGGTGTTTCCGGCGAATGTGGGCGGTCCGGGCTACATCAAGGCGCTCAAAGGCCCGCTGCCGCAGATCCCGCTGGTCCCCACGGGCGGGGTGGAACTGGAGAATGTGGGCGAGTTTCTCGGCGCGGGCGCGGCGGCGCTGGCCGTCGGAGGCAACCTCGTCAGCAAGAAGCAGATCCTGGGCCGGGATTTCGCCGGGATCACCGCCAATGCCCGGGCATTCGCAGACGCCGTGAAAGCGGCTCGCGGTTAAACATGGGCTGGCGCGTGCCGAACGGCATCCTCGTTGCAGGCCTGAGCGCGGTCCTGGCCGTGTCGTGCGGACCCGTGGCCAATGAAGGCGTTTCTGAGGTGACGACCATCCACGTAACGAGCACCCTCGACGCAGCCGCGCAGCCCTGCCTGTTCATCGAGGCGCGCGGCGCCGAACCCCGGCCCCTGCTGGTCTTTCTTCACACGTGGAGCAACGGCTACGATCTCGACACCCAGCGGTGGCGGGACGAAGCCGCAACGTACCACTGGCATTTTCTGCAGCCCCATTTTCGCGGCCCCAACACTACGCCCGAAGCCTGCGCGTCGCCCCTGGCCCGGCAGGACATCCTCGATGCGGTCGAGCACGTCCTTCAGCGGTATGCCGTCGACCCGCAGCGGGTGTACCTGGCGGGGGAATCGGGCGGCGGGCACATGACGCTGGTTATGGCGGCGCATGCCCCCGAACGCTGGGCGGCCGCGTCCGCCTGGTGCGGGATCGCCGACCTGGCGGCCTGGCACCGGGAATCGGCCGAGGCCGGAAACAAGTACGCCCGCGACATCGAACTGTGCGTGGGCGGCATCCCCGGGGCCTCGGAAACGGTGGACGAGCAGCTCCGTTTCCGGTCTCCCGTGCACCATCTTCACCAGGCCAGGGGCTTGCCGCTGGATATGGCCACCGGCATCCACGACGGACACACCGGTTCCGTGCCGGTCCACCATACCCTGGATGCGTTCAACGTGCTGGCGGGCGTGTATGGCGCGCCGCCCGTGAGCGAGGCGGACATGGCCACGCTCGCCCGTGAAGAACCGCTCCCGAGCCAGGAAGAGCAGGACGCCACCTTCGAGCGGACCATCTACCTGCGCCGGTACGCGGGTCCATGCCGGGTGACCATTTTCGAGGGCGGTCACGAGGGGCTGCCGAAGGCCGCGCTGGCATTTCTGGCGCGGCACGTCCGCGAGTAGGCCCGGCTTCCGGCTGCAGGAATTGCCGGAATCGCGGCAACCTTTTCCCGTTCCATGGCTTAGCTCGTGCCGGGCCATCCGCCGCAACCCGTTTCACACTAAAGCCTTTTGCCGCGCTGCCGATAATTGGAACAGGATTTGCGCTCCACGTGCGGGGCGTTATGCGCGCCCGGACGGCACAGGGTACAAAGGAGACGGGAGTGGGCACGTTATTCAGCGCATTGGATGTCGCGCGGTCGGGGCTGACCGCCGCCCAGGTGCAGCTCGACACCGCGGCGCACAACATTGCGAACGTCAACACCGAAGGCTACTCGCGGCAGCGCGCCGAACTCCTGACCCGCCTCCCCACCTCGTTTCCGTTCGGCCAGATTGGCCGCGGGGTCCAGGTAGACAACATCGTCCGCATCCGCGACACGTTCATTGACCAGGCCTACCGCAGCCAGCTGCCCGGCCAGACCGGCGCGGAACTGACCGCGGGCTACTTCGCCCTGATCGACGGCATTTTTCTCGAACCCGGCGAAAACGGGTTCGGCGCGCGGCTCGGCCAATTTTTCGACGCCCTCAGCGATTTCGCCAACAACGTCGAATCGTCGTCGGTGCGCGAGGCCCTGGTGGCGGAAACCCGCCAGCTCGCCCTGAGTTTCAATGACGTGGCCCTGCGGTTCAACACCTTGCGCACCAACGCCAACGAAGAGGTGCGGAACCTGGTGCCGCAGATCAATTCGCTCGCGGAACGGCTCGCCGACATCAACCAGCAGATTGTCCGGGCCGAAGCCAACCTCACCAGCGCCAATGACCTGCGCGACCAGCGCGACCGCCTCCTCGATGAACTCGCCGGCATGGTCAACATCACGACGGTCGAAAACGACAAAATGGTCAGCGTGTTTATCGGAAGCGACGCGCTCGTTGAAGGCGTGCTCTGGAACCAACTCGAAGCGGTGCGCGATCCGGCCCTTGATCCCGAGCGCCCCGACCTTCTCCGCGTCCGGTTTGCCGAAAGCGGCCTGCCCGTCGATGTCCGGGACGGCGAACTCCATGCGGCCCTGACCGTGCGCGACGTGATCGTCCCGGAATACCAGCAACGTCTCGACACGCTCGCCAACGCGCTGATCGGGGCCATCAACGCCATTCAAACACAGGCCAACGGGATCAACAATCTGTCCGGCACACTCACCAGCGCCAACGCGGTGGCGGATCCGGACGCGGCGCTTGTGGGCGGGACGCTTCCCTTCGCGGTTGAGCCCGGCACGTTTGACGTGGTGGTCTACGACGCCGCGGGCGTCGCCACCACGACCTCCATCACCCTCACCGCCGCCACGACCCTGAACGAGCTGGCCGCGTCGCTCAACGGCATCGCGAACTTCTCCGCCGCCGTGGTGGGCGACCGCATCGAGTTCGGCACATCCGGCGGTTACACGTTCGGGTTCGCCAGCGACGGCACGGGGATCCTGACGGCCCTGGGCGCCAACGGCCTGTTCACCGGGCACGACGCCGCGTCGATCGGGCTGAATCCCCTCATCGAGGCCGATCCCGGCCTCATTGCGTCCGGATACAGTCTCGATCCCCTCGCCACGGGCGACAATACCGCCGCACTCGACATGGCGGCGCTCCGCAACGCCTTGATCCTCGACGGCGGGGCCAGCTCGCTCAGCGATTATTACGAGGCGACCATCGCCCAGCTGGGCGTCGAGAGCCGCTCCAACCAGGAACGCCTGGTGGTGCAGCAGCAGTTCGTCGACGATTTCCAGCAACGGCGTCAACAGGTCTCGGGCGTGTCTCTTGACGAAGAAATCTCGCTCATGATCCAGTACCAGCGGGCATTCGAGGGTTCCGCCCGCGTCATCACCGTCACCGACCGCATGCTCGAGGCCTTGCTCGCGATGGCCCTGTAAGCCGGTTGGGGCGCCCCCCTTCCTGACGCAACGCTTTCCCGTCCACCCCATCCGCTGTTCGGCCCTCTTGCGCCGGAGGCGGCGTATCGACCAGTATAGTGGCGCCAATAACCGGGACAGAATCACGAAGTATCCTCACGATGAAAGGGACCCATCATGGAACGGATAGTGAGCGTGTTCTTGGTGTGTGCGGCGTTGAGCGGTCTCGCGGCGGGGCCTGCGCCGGCGGAGGGGTATCTGACGACGGTGGGCGAGGGCGCCGACACGATTGCGGTGGTAGTGGTCAGAGGCGTCCCGTATGAGATGGGCCATGCGTTCGGCGCGCTGATGAAAGACGAGGTGGCCGGGTGCATGGGCGGGTATCTTGCCTATGCGCGGGCGAGCGGCTCGCCGCTGTACAGCAACGAATCGCTCGATGCGGCGTGGGCTTCCGTGGCCCCGCACACCGATCAGCGGTTCAAAGACGAATTACGCGGTCTGGCGGACGGCTCGGGCGTGCCCATGGAGGAGCTGATCCGCGCGCACATGATTCCCGTGGTTTCGCCCTACGCCTGCAGCGGGGTGGCGGTGTGGAACGAGGCGACCGCCAACGGCAACCTGTACCAGATCCGCAACCTCGATTTCACGATGGATGCCGGGCTGCAGAATTACCCGGTAGTAGTCGTGTATCTGCCCCGGCGGGGCCTGGCGCACGCCAACGTCACGTTCGCCGGGTGCATCGGCTGCAACACGGGCATGAACGCGGCGGGGATCGCGCTTTCGGAAAAGGGCGCCTCGCCCGACGACGACATGCCGTACGACCTCAACGGCGAACATTTCATGACGCTGTTCCGGGACATGCTCTACGACGCGGACAGCCTCGAAACGGCCGTCCGGCTGGTGCAGGACTCCCCGCGCATCAAGAAATACCGGTTCTATATCGGCGACGGCCAGGGGAAAAAGGCGGTGAAGATCAAGGCCTATGCGCCGAACCTGACTATCTGGGCCGACAACGACCCCACCGACGAGGTCGCCCCGAACATCCTGAAGAACGCCATCTACTACACCATGAACAACCAGGCCGCCTTTGCCCACCTTACCCAGAACTACGGGAAATACGACGCGGAAACGATGGTCGCGTTGTCGCGGCTCGTGGCCGACGAGGACGGCAACCTGCTCAACGTCGTATATGATGCGACAGCGCTCGAGTTCCGGGTCGCGTATGCCGAGGGCGCCGCGACCGCCGCGACCCGGCCGTACGTCGCGCTGCGGCTGGGCGACTTTCTGGACTACCGCCCCGAGGGGGCGGTCAAGACGGTGGGGCCGCCCGACCGGACGCAATAGCGGCCGCGATACCAAACCGGCCCGCGGCCGGACTTGCGCGCCGGGCGCGCCGGGGTACAATAGGAACCCGCAATCGACGGAGCATGGGGCCCGTTGTCGGTCTGGACCAGGCCTTGAAGGAGGCGCCGGTGTTGTCGATCATCATTCGCGGCATGGTGGGGTTTGTCTTTGTGGTCCTCGGCGTTGTGGGGCTGGTGTCGCCCCTGACGACGCGGAGCCTCATCAGCAAATTGCTCGAAAAGGCCCCGGTACGCATGTTCGGCGTCCTGCTGATGCTGCTGGGGGCCGGCGTGTTTCGCGTTGCGGGCCAGGTGTACCTGCCGCTTGCCGCGCAGGTGCTCGGCGTGGCGCTGTTCATGGTGGGCGGCGTGCACATTCTGATCCCCGATTTCGCCATCGTCATGAACGAATGGTGGGTGGCCCGCAAAACCGTGTGGGAACGTCTGATCAGCATCGTCTATCTCATCCTGGCGGCGCTCTTGCTTGTCCCCCAGGAAGGCGTGCCGCTGCGGCAGTGGTTCACGCCGAGGCTGCCGGCGGCCTACGAATCCGAACCGGAGGACGCCGAACCGGAGAGCGCCGAACCAGAACCGGCCGCGCCGGACCACAACGCGCAAGAGACCGCGCCAGCGCCGGAATGAGCCCGGAGCGGCCTATTTCCCGCCGTACCGGGCCTCGGGAAAATCGGTCACGTCCATAAACGCGATCTGCACCACGGGAACGGTTTCGAATTCGATGGCGCTGGTGTATACGAGCAGCCGGCGGACCGCGCCGTCCCCGCGGATCAGGCGCATGTGAAACATCGGCGCGAGTTCCTCGCCGCATTGGCGGCGCTGGATGCGGTCCAGCACGAGCGCATGGTCCGCGGGGAGGATCAGACCGAACACCTGGGCCTCGGTGAGCGCCATCAACTCCTCCCGCGAGTATCCGGTGATGGCCGCCGCCTGGGCGTTAACGAACACCACCCTCCCATTGCGCACCAGAGCAAGCCCCTGCAGGGAATTCTCCACGAGCGTCCGGTAGGCGCGTTCGGCCTGGCGCTGCTCGGTGATATCATACGAGATGCCCCCCAGGAGCCGCGGTGTGTCCGTCTCTCCCGTCAGGGGGAATTTCCAGGTGCGCCACGTGCGCGTGCGTCCGTGCCGATCGGTCAGCGTCTCCTCGACCAGCAGGGAACCCGTCGCGAAGGCAGCCCGGTCGTCCGCAATCGACTTTTCGGCGGCTTCGCGGGGCAGCACCTCCTCCGTGCGCTTTCCGATCCAGGTGTCGGCGGCGAACCGCTCCCGCATCTGGGCGTTGGCGAACAGGATGCGGCTTTCTTCGTCTTTGATGAACATCACGCCGGGGAACTTCTCGGCGAAGCTGAAAAACATGGCGTGGGCATTGTTCAGGGCCCGCTGGGCCGTCTTCTGCTCGGTGATGTCAACGTGAATGACGACGATTCCCTCGCGTTTTCCCCTGGCGTCGCGCAGTTGCGCGACGTGCCCGATCAAGGCGCGGCCGCTGTGTTCATCTACGTACTCGACCGAAAACTCCTCGCCGGCCAGCGCGCGTTCGATCCACGCTTTCATGATGGGCCGCCCCGCGTAAAGCTCCCGCATCGGTTTCCCGATGAGCTGTGCCGGGTCGATGTGGAACGCCTCAAGTCCCCGGCCTTCGAGGGCGGTGCACACCCCGTTCAGGTCGGCGGCGAACAGGATCACGGGCGCGGCCTGAAGCAGCTTTTGCAGGTGCTGCCCTTTGCGTCGCAGCGCGTCCTCCGCCCGCTTATACTCCTCGATATCGTGGACAGAACCCACGATAGCCTCGACAGAGCGGTTGGCATCCAGCACGAGCATCATCGAGTCGCTGAGCCAATGATACGTGCCGTCTTTGAACCGGCGGCGCAACTCGATCGTGAGGCTCGCGGTGTTGCCGCGGGCGTGTTCCACGGCGTCTCTCATCGCGGCCTGGAGCCGCGGGAGGTCGTCCGGATGAAATTCCTTGACGATCTCGCCCAGGCCCTTGCTGGCAAACTCCTCATACGAAAAGCCCGTAAACTCCCTGATGTGCGGGCTCAGATAGTCGTAACGGTTTTCGCGCATGTTGAACCGGTAGAGCACGTGGCGGGACGCCTGCAACGCCTCAGCGAATCGGCGTTCGCCCTCGCGGATCTTCTGCTCCGCCTTGAGGCGTTCCGAAATATCACGCGATACGGCGTAGAGCACCCGGTCGCCGTTCCACAGCCCGAACGAGACTTTGGTGTCAACGGGGATAACCGCGCCGCTTGCGGTCAAGAGCGGGAGTTCACAGGCCGTCCGCCGGCCGGCGAGCAGCTCGGCGAACACCTCCTGGGCTTCCCAGCGCCGTTCCGGCGGATAGAGCAACAAGGCGGCCTGGCCAAGCAACTGCTCTTCCGAATACCCCAGGCGCTCGAACGTGGAAGGATTCGCCTCAATGATCCGGCCGTCGAGCGAGATCACGAAGACGAAATCTTCGAGACGGTTGAAGAGTTCCTGGAAGTTCCGGCGGGAGTCCTCGAGCGCCTTTGCGGCGGACACGCGCTCCGTGATGTCAACGTTGACGATCTGCACCGCGGGCCGCCCCTTGTAATGCGTCAGGCCCACGTAGCTCTGCAGATGCCGCACGCCGCCATCGGGCCGCACCAGACGGTAGGTCGTGGGCTGGGGAGGCGAGGCGCCGAGGGCCACGGATTGAAACGATGCCACCGTGGCCTGCCGGTCGTCCGGATGGATGAACCGCTCCGCGGCTTCATCAGCGTTCAGGCCAATGAGGTCTTCCAGCCGGCAGCCTGCCATCTCGACGAGGGCCGGATTCACATAGACCACCCGGTTGTCCTGGAACAGCGAAAACCCCTGCGCCGAATCCTCCACGAGAACGCGGTACGCCTCTTCCGTATGCTTCAGGTCCGTGATGTCATTCGCAGCGACCACGACATGCGTAATGTGCCCCGCATGGTCGCGCATGGGCGCGGCGTTTATGATGAGATGACGAATCGAACCGTCGCCTCGAACCAGGGAGATCATCTGGTTGGTCACGCGCTGCCCCGAATCGCGCGCGCGGACAAACGGATCGTCCTCGGGCCGCAACCGCTGCCCCGAAGGATCGCACACCTGCCAGTCGTCCGTCAGGCACGAGCGGCCGATAAACTGGTCGAGAGGCAGCCCAAACACATCCTCCGTGCGGGGATTGGCGAACACGATGGTCCCGTTGCGGTCGGCCACGAATACGCTGGCAAGCGCGGTGGTGTCAAGTATTCCGCGCAGAAACTCGGCATTCTTGCGCAACACCCGTTCCGCGCGTTTCCGCTGGGCCTTTTCCGATTCGAGCTCCGAGATTCGCTGCCGGGCCGCCTCCAGGTCGGGGACGGCATCGGGATTTCGTCGATGGTGTTCAGTCACCGGGTGCCTTTCGGGGTCGGGAGACAGGCACAGACCCATTGTACCGCCAGGATGGATCCGCGTCCGCCCGAATACCCCCAATCCTTATCACCTATCTTACAACATACGCCTGCACCGCTCCAATCTGGAATGCAGCAACATAAGAACCACGTTTTTCGGGGTTTGGGAGGGTTTCGGAGGTTGAAAACGCGCCCCCGGGATGCGGATACTGATGACTGAGAAATCCATGAGCACCGCGAAAAACAGACTTAACTGCCCATGTGCAACCCTGCATGCATAGAATTCGCCCGCGAACATCTCGAGCCCTGGGAAGTCCGCGACCGGGCCGTCCTCGAGGCGGGGGCGCTCGACGTCCATGGCGGTCTTCGCCCGATCATCCAACGGCTGGGGCCCGCCCGGTACGTCGGGGTGGACCTCACGCCGGGGCCGGGCGTTGATGAGGTCTGCGACGCGCGGGACCTCCTGGACCGCTTCGGTCCGCACTCCTTCGATGTGCTGCTCTCGACGGAGCTTCTGGAGCACGTCCGCGACTGGCAGCAGGTCATCCACGGATTCAAGCAGGTGACGCGGCCCGGCGGGGTCCTCCTGCTCACCACACGGTCGCGCGGCCACCCCTATCACGCGTACCCGGACGATTTCTGGCGGTTTGAATTGGACGACATGCGGCAGATTTTCGGGGATTTCGAGATTGAGGCGCTGCAGGAAGACCCCATCGAGGTCGGGGTGTTTTTGAAAGCCCGCAAACCGCATGAATTCCACGAGCGCAGCCTCGCCGACATCGCGCTGTATTCGATGGTGACCCGGCGCCGGACAAAGACGCTGGCCCCCTGGCGCGCCGTGCTGTTTCGGGCGCAGGTGGAAAGCCGCCGGCGGTTCGCGCACCTGCGCTACCTCGTTTGGGACGCGGCCATGCGGCTCGCCCCGCGCCCCCTCAAGCGCCTGATCAAACGCCGACTGTTGCCGCTTTACGCGCTGTTCCGGAATCCGCCACACGGGAAATAGGCCGCCTTCTGCTCCCCGGATTGTGGAAACCGGTGCGACTGCGTGTCCCCGTTCGAACCGGATAGAATTGCGGGGTGGAAATCCACCCCCGGCCACGCGTGTCCGCGTGGCCACCCCCGCCAGCGGGGGACACAAACCGCACAAGGTTTATTTGAGTTCGGCAGCGCTATGGTCTGCCGTCCCTACGGGACTCGTCGTTTGCGGGATACGGGGGTCCCACCACTAAAGTGGTGGGCTATTATCTACCGTCCCTGAGGGGACTCAATCTGGGCGCGGCGCTGATTCCGTTGTCTTTCGTCCTGGGGGACTCAACCTGGGCGCGGCGCTGCTCTCCGGGCTAACCTCCCAGCCATTCAAACTCGACACCTGCGGAGTCGTTTAAGAACCGGCACGTGTTCCAAGCACTGCCCCCGGCGCGGTTCCGCATCCCTGTCCTTGCGGCCCCGAAGGGGCGACCGACAATGGCTCTGGGCGCCGGCACGGGCTGCATCCGCGGTGCTGACTACGCCAACGGCGTGCGGGGGCCGTCCACCCCGTCCACCCCGTCCACTGTGGCCACTGTGGCCACAGAGAGATCACAAAACACCGCGTTTGAAAACCCTGGGGACTGCCCCCACCGGCAGCGTTTCGCAGGGTCGCTTCAACGCGACCCCATCGACATCGCACTCACCCGATTCCAGACAGTCGCGCGGCATTGAACCGCGGGGACCGGCCTATCATACTGTCGCGATCCGGGCCGGAACCGCGACTGAGTATGCGGATCAGCGTCCGGGGAAAGGAACTGGTGCATCGTGCGCGCAATGATTTGGGGACTGGTCGGCGTGATGGGGGTGTGCCTTGCCGCGAGGGCGTCGGAAGAGGCCAACGGCCCGCCGGCCGTCCCGTTCGATATCCGGATCGAGATCGCCCACGAGGGCTACGACGAAACGTACTGCTGGTTTCAGCCGCGTGCGGCCGCCATCCCGCGTGCGACGGGCGACGGCCCGCCTGTCGTTGTCATGACGCTGCAAAAACACCTCGAGAACTCGGATTTTTATTCGGGTCTCTATACCATGCGCTCGGATGATCTCGGCAAGACCTGGTCGGAACCGAAAGAGCAGCCCGCGCTGGGGTGGCGGGCGCTTCCGGATGACGTCACACTGGGAATCTGCGACTTCGTGCCGGGATGGCACGCGCCCACGGGAAAGCTGCTGGCCATCGGCCATACGGTGCGGTACCGGAACCGGGCGCTGACGGAACAACCCCAGCCGCGTGACTTGGCGTATGCCGTGTACGACCCGGAAACGGACCAGTGGGCCCCCTGGCGCATGCTCGAGTTTCCCGACAAGGAGACGTTCTGGAGCGCGGGGGCCGGGTGCGCGCAATGGCTGGTCAAGGACGACGGCACGCTGCTCGTGCCGCAATACTATTGCCCGCCCGAGATGCGCGGAACTGGCGCGCTGGCGCGGTCCACGTCGACCGTTGTGCACTGTGCCTTTGACGGCACGCAGCTCACCTATCTCGAACACGGCGACGAGCTCGCGCTGGACGTGCCCCGCGGGTGCGACGAGCCGTCCCTGGTCCTGTTCCAGGGAAGGTATTACCTGACCATCCGCAACGACGAAAAGGGCTATGTGACCGCGGGCGACGATGGGCTCCATTTCGCGCCCCTCACACCCTGGACGTTCGACGACGGCGCGGAACTCGGCAGCTACAACACTCAACAGCACTGGCTGGCGCACGGCGACGGACTGTTTCTCGTTTACACGCGCCGCGGCGCCAACAACGACCACATCTTCCGGCACCGCGCGCCGCTGTTCATCGCGCAGGTGGACCCCGGCCGCCTGTGCGTCATCCGGGCCACCGAACGGGTGCTCGTCCCGGAGCGGGGCGCCACCCTGGGCAATTTCGGCGCAGGCCCCATTACGCCCGGCGAGAGCTGGGTGACGGTCGGCGAAGGCATGTTCTTCCCCGAGGTCTACACGAAAGGCGGCGCGACGGGCGCGGTCTTCGTCGCGCGGATCCTGTGGCGGCCGGGCGCCTGACAGGTCCGCGCGGGCATGCCGTTCGGACACCCCCCGGACGCTACAGATTCATCTGCCAGGCCTGGAGCCGTTCGAAACGCACTTCGCCATCCTGCGCAACGAAGCCGATCCGGCCGGTGGCCTGGCCGGTGACGTACGTCTGAACGTAGAGATCATCCAGATACAGCTCGAAGATGTTCTTGCGGAAGAACAGCCGGAAATGGCAGGTCTGGCCGCAGGGGATGCCCGCTACGGTGGCGCATCCGGCCCCGGTCTGATCTTCGGCCTCGAACCGGGGTTCGCCGGTCAGGTCGAGCGTGCCGATCTCGGTCTGATTCCATGTTTCAAACAGGACGGCCTTGCCTTTCCCCGCCTCTTCTTCGAGGTAAAGTCCGGTCGCGGGGAAGATCGTGGCGTTGATGGCCGGGCTTACGCACACGTCGCCTTCCACCACCACCCCCCTCTCGACATCGAACGTCTCCGGCAGGAGGGCGATCGCCCGGTTGGGCTGGTCCGCCGTAAGCCAGCGCAGGGGCGGGCGGGGCGGCGC
>JAAYAQ010000220.1 GCA_012719295.1 Candidatus Hydrogenedentota bacterium
CGGCAGAATACTTCTCATGCTGCGCAATGATCACACGGCGTTCCGGGTGCGCGATCTCGACCGCGCCCTGGACTTCTACACCGGGATCCTCGGGATGAGGTTCCTCTTCCGCGAGACGGACGAGGCGCACGGCGAAGCCTTCGCCTATCTCGAGCTTGAGGGCGGCAATCTGGAACTGCTCCAGTCGCTCGACGGCGCGATGCCGCCCGTGGCCGAACCGCGCCCCCCCTACACCCCCCATCTCGCCATCGCCACGGACGACCTGGTGGCCCTGGCCACGGTGCTCGGCGAGAAACACGTGCCGATCCTCAAAGGGCCCATGACCATCCCCGGCAAGGTCACGTGGCTCTATATCGCCGATCCGGACAACAACGTGCTCGAGTTTGTGCAGTGGCTGTAGCCTTCGACCGGTGACGGGGTCTGCGCTACACGAAAAAACGTGCCGGGCTGGCGCCCGGCGTTCTTCATTGACAAGAGATCAGCCACAGAGGGCTCAGTGAACTCAGAGTCTGACAACCCCGTTCGATTGCCTTTGCTGAAATCCACCCCCGGCCACGGGGAGCCGCGTGGCCACCTCGATCAGCGGGACACGACACGCACAACGGTTTGGATTCCGGCGGCGCTATTGTCTGCCGTCCCTACGGGACTCGTGGTTTGAGGGATGCGGGGTTCCCACCACTAAAGTGGTGGGCTATTCTCTTCCGTCCCTGATGGGACTCAATTCGCACACGGCGTCTTCCGTCCCTGCGGGACTCAATTCGCAGGCGGCGTCTGCCGTCCCTACGGGACTCAATGCGCACGCGGCGTCTTCCGTCCCTACGGGACTCGTGGTTTGAGGGATGCGGGGTTCCCACCACTAAAGTGGTGGGCTATTCTCTTCCGTCCCTACGGGACTCAATGCGCACACGGCGTTCATCCCGTCCTCTTCCGTCCCTGATGGGACTCAATCCGTATACGGCGTTTATGCCGTTATCTCTCGTCCTTGGGGAACTGAATCCGGGCGCGCTGGGGTTCTCCGGGCGAATCTCCCGGCTACTCACATTCGACACCTTGGGTGTCGGCCGAAGAATGCGGCCGATTTCGGCGAGAGAAGCCGCGTCCGCGGCGCTGACGACAGCAACGTGGCGTGGGGCCCGCCCACCACGCCCACCACGCCCACCACGCCCACCATGTCCACCATGTCCACCATGTCCACCATGTCCACCAAGAGACACGAATGCAGGCGGGACGCCTGCGCTACCCGGAACAACAATGCCGACCTTGCGCGCGCCGGGCGCGTCAGGGGGCCGGGGCGACCGTAAGGCGCACGGTTTCGCCGGGTTCGACGGCGATTGCCAGGCCGCAATGCAGCTGGCGGCCCGTGTAGACGGATTGCGCGCCCGTGTCCACCCGGTTGACGACGTAACGGCGTTCCGGCTCGACGGTGAACCATTCGGGGATGGTGTTCATGCGGGGCCAGTCGTTCTGGAAGCCCAGGTAGACGCGGTGGCGGGGCAGATCGAACTCGAGCACGCCGCGGTAGGTCTCCTGCGCGCGCACGACAATCGCAATGCCGCCGCCGTGGGGCGCGGCGCCGAGCTCGAGTCCCTGCTGCCAGGGCCGGGCAATCACGCCCCGGGTGTGCATAAGCGAGTGAATCAGCACCGTGCGCACCCCGTTGGATTGCAGTTTCATGGTGCCCCAGAGTTCGCCGTTTTCAAGACGGGACGGGTGGTCGACGAGATTGTTCTTTGTTTCGCGGTCCACCCACGCGAAACCCTCGGCCACGGGCACGCGGTTGAGGAGGTACAGGGCGCCCTCGATCGAATCCGCGTACCCGTCGATGGATTCGCCTTCCCACGCGTAATTCTCGTACAGCGGCTTCATGGTGTTGCGGAGGGTATGTTCGACCTGCGGGCGGTAGGTATTCGTGCCGGTGGCCAGGTCATAGCACAGGTAACCGACGTAGTTGTAGCCCCAGCCGTCGCTGAGCTGGCCCTCGCCCTGGTCGAGCCCATTGTACATCATGCCGTCTTCGGTGCAGCCGCGGGCGAGGATCTGGTCGTAGATCTGTTTCAGGCGCGGGGCGTGTTCCGCGGCTTTGGCGGGCCGGTGCGTGACCTCGACCGCGTGCAGCAGGCCCAGCCCGCCGATGACCTCGCAACCGTGGTCGCGCAGGCGCGCGGGTACGAAATCGTCCTGCGCAAAGTAATAATCGGCCAGCCGGTCGCCCCAGTCGAGGTATTTCTCCTCGCCCGTCATGGTGTAGAGGCGCGCGAGCGCCTGCAGCTGCTCCCCGTTGACTTCCACGTTCTCGGAAGGGATGTTTCCGAACGGCGTCTCGATCTTTGCCGCAGCCCAGAGGTCGTCTTCGATGCCGCGCATGCGATCGAACCACTCGTCGGGGCCCGTCACCTCCACCATGGCGATCAGCCCGTCTTTCACGTACTCCGACGCCTGAAACACCACCTCGTCCCACGCGGTGTCTTTTGCGGGGGCGGCTGTATCGAAATCCCACGGCACCGGAATGCGGCCGTAGGTGTTGCACAAGGCCTGTTCCCGGTCAAGCACGTTGCGCACCGGGCCGTTCATCGCCTCCTGGTCCACGACAAACGCCGCCCACAACAGGAACGGATAACAGTCGGCGGCCGTATCGCGGTAATTCCATTTGCCGTCGGCCTTGTAGAGTCCGGTGCCGGGATCGATCTGCGGCAACGCCACTTCGTGGAGCCACCGGTGCACCTTGCTCAAGGCGTGCCCCGCGAGCGTGGCCGAGTTGGACGCCTGCTCGAACGCGTCCTGCGCCTGCACCGTCATCGCGGCCAGCATCGCCGTGACCGCCACCGCCCCCACGAACCCTGTGTGTGTCTTCATGATCCCGGCACTCCCTGCTGCATCCGGTGCGTCCCGTTGCGTTCCCGAAACCTGAAAACCACAGTGTAAATCCTTCGCGGGGAGATTGCCACCGCCGCCCCGATGGGGTCCGCGAGATGCGGAGGAGGACGTCCCGCGCGGCGCAGGGAGTTGCGGGAGGGAATGGGTTCCTTTATGCTCACCCCACAGTCAGGAACAACGAAGCGCAACGCATGCAGGAGTGTGAATCATGAAAACGAGATGGGGAGTCTGGGGTTCCGGAGGCATCGCGCGGCGCCGCACCATTCCGGAGGGGATCGCGGCGGCGGACAATGCGGAGCTGATCGCCGTGTACGACGTGAACCCGGAAGCCAACAAAGAGGTGGCTGCCGAGTTCAACGCGGAAGCGTGCGAGACCGAAGAGGCGTTCCTGGCGTCCGACTGCGACATCATTTATGTGGCAACGCCGGCCAACACGCACTGCGAGCAGGTTCTCCGCGCGGCTGAGGCCGGAAAGCATGTGCTGTGCGAGAAACCCCTGGGCATGGTCGTCGAAGAGGCCGAACGCATGATCACCGCGTGCCGCAACAGCGGGGTGAAGCTGGGCACGGCCTTCATGATGCGGTTTCAGGCACAGCACCAGGAGGCGCTCCGGCTGGTGCACGACGGCAAACTCGGCACGCCGGTGCTGGGCCGGGCGCAATTGTCGTGCTGGTACCCGCCCATCCCCGGGGCCTGGCGCCAATACCCGGACCAGAGCGGCGGCGGCAGCCTCATGGATATGGGCGGCCACTGCATTGACCTGCTCGAGATGTTTTTTGGCCGCGCCTGCCGGGTGCAGTGCATGACCGGCAACCTGGTCCATGGGTATCCCAGCGAGGACACCGCCGTGGTGCTGCTCGAGTTTCAAAACGGCGCGAAGGGCGTGGTCGACAATCTGTTCAACGTGCCCGACGCCAGCTCGAAAAACCGCCTCGAGCTGTATGGGCCGAAGGGCAGCATCCTGGCCGACGGCACCATAGGCCAGGGCGAACTCGGCGAGATGATCGCGTATCTCGAGTCCGGCGACACCGGATACGAGGCGAAACAGACGCGCACCGCCAGCGGCGGCATTGCGATCACGCCCGATCCGCTCAACATGTACCGCGCGGAAGTGGAGGCCTTTTCGCGGGCGGTGCTCGACGGCACGGAACCTCCGGTATCCGCCGAGGACGGACTCTGGAGCCAGTACGTGCTCGCGGCATGCTATGAATCCGCGAAAACCGGCAGCGCCGTGGCGCTGTAACGGATGGCGGCCGGTTCCCGGCATGGCGCCGCGGATGAGGAGGCGCACAGGATGACAGGCGGCAGGAGGCGCGCACCGGCACGGGTCATGCCGCTTGCCCTGACGCTTCTGGGCCTGCTGGTGTCGGGCTATCTCCTGGGACGCACGCTGATGCTGCTGATGAGCCAGGACCCCGACGCGTTCGACGTGTGTTCGGCGGTGTTCGGGACCGGCTGCGACAAGACGCTGCTCAGCGCGACCTCGTGGGTGCTGGGCATTCCGCTGGCGGGGTGGGGCGTCGTGTATTACGGCGCGCTCCTCGCGCTGTTCTTCCTGGCCGCCGCGCTGGGCGACGAATTCGCGCCGCAGGCCCTGACGGCCGCCCTGCTGGTGTCGGTGGCGGGAGTGGCGGGCAGCATCGTGCTCGCGGCACTCCTGGTGGCGGGCTGGGCGCCGTTCTGTCCGTTGTGCATGGTCGTGCACGGCATCAACGTGCTTCTGGCGGTGGCCCTGAAGGTGCGGCTCGCCCGCACCTGGCGCGAGGAGGCCGGGACTCTGGCATCGGCGGCCGGCTCGCTGTTCAAGAAGCAGGCGGACCGCCCGCCCCTGTGGCGGTGGCGGGCGACCGCGTTGGCGACCGCGGCCCTGACCGCGCTGGCGGTGTATGAGGGTGTGTTCATCCTGTCCGAACGCTGGCTCTGCGAGTCGCGGGGCGTGTTCAGCCCGCACAAGCTGTTGGCGGCGTATGCCGACGCTCCGGAAACCGATCTGCCCGCCGGCCCGGATGACGCGCGGCGCGGACCAGCGCATGCCCCGGTGGAGATCGTTGTGTTCAGCAGCTTCCATTGTCCGGCCTGCCGCCAGTTCAGCCGCGAAATGAAGGTACTGATGGACCAGTACCCGGGCGCGGTTTCGCTGGTCTTCAGGCATTTCCCGCTCGACGGGGCGTGCAATCCCATCGCGCGCCGCGGGCTGGACGAGGGCGGCGCGTGCGAAACGGCGTACGCGGCGGTCGCGGCGCAGCGGCAAGGCAAGTTCTGGGAGTTTCACGACGCGCTGTTCAAGGCGCATTTCCCCCCCGGTCCAGAGGCGCTGCAGGCCATCGCCCGCGAAATCGGACTGGATATCGACCGGTTTAACGCGGAGCGGGCGTCGGAGGAGGTGCGCGCGGCCGTGCGTCAGGATACCGAACTGGGGACGCGGCTGCGGCTCGAGGAAACCCCCGCCATCTTCATCAACAAACGCCGCCTGCCCGGACTCGGGGCCCGGTCCATCGAGGTGATTATCAAGGACGCCATCAAAGGCGGCGCGGCACAACAAGGAACCGGATGACCCCGTGGTCGTGTGCCGCATCGGCGGGACCGGCTTGAGCGGCCTTCAGCGAAAACGCTAAGCTGATGCCCTGGGGAGAACGCCGGATATGCGGCGCGCCGGCGCAGGGCCCTCGGCCTGGCGGCGCCGCGGCAGCGGCACGTTTTCGGCGCGTTTCCCGCTGAGCCTGAGGTGCAAAGTACGGCCCCGCGGGACAGCAGGCGTCAGACAAAAGGAGCGCGATATGGACGTGCATTCCCTCGCGGAGCTGGCGGCGGGCCATCCCATCACCCACTGGCTGGTGCTGGGACCGTTCGTGGTCAAAACCAGTCCGCAGTTCGAACGGGAGTATCTGTACGAACGCGACCGCATCCTCGACCTGGATTATCTGGCGGCGGACGGCGGCGAAACGGCGGTGACGCCGGAGCCGGGGCGACTTCACAGCAATCCGGGCCTGGGCGCGTCCCAGCTGCGGTGGACCGCATGTACCGGCGCGGAACTGGACGGGGAACGCATTGCGGGGGACGTGATCTACGAGACCGTGCAGCGCAACTGCGTGCTCTATGCCGCGGCGTTTATCGAGGCCGAAACCGGCACGGCGGCCCTGCTCGACGCGTACCACTCGGGGATGAAGGTCTGGCTCAACGGCCAACAGGTGTGCAACGAGCCCTACGGCATCCCCAAAGGCGTGCGGCTGACCATGCCCAGCAAGGTCGTGTCGCTCCAGGCGGGCCGCAACCTTCTGCTGATCAAATTCCGGCCGGGGTACATCGCCGACGGGATCGATTTCCGCGTGCGCGATGTTCGCCTGTCGCCGCTGGTGAGCGCGCGGGGCCTTCCCATCGCATTGGGCCGGGTCCGCGCCCTGCCCCGGTTCACGGGCGCGCCCGAGCGGCCGCGGCAGATCATCGAGGTGGCCGCGGTTAACACGTCCAGCGTGGACGTGCGGGTGGCCGTCGCCTGCGCGTCCAGCGCCCTGGGCGCCGAGGACAAGGCGGACGTCGTGCTCCCGCCGAACCGCATCACGCCGTTGCGGCTGTCGCTGCCGGCCGCGGCAGCGGGAACGGTCGTCGACGCGCCGCTTACCGCGCGGCTCTACGGACGGGAGTTGACGGCGCCCTTTCAGTACGAAGCGGCAGCGCCTCCCAAGGGCGCCGGCGTCGAGATGGTGTTGACCTCGTTCCATTTTGACACGACCTACCACGAGGAACAGCGCGTGTACGCGATGGGCGCGTTCGACATCGTCCGCCAGTATTGCCGGTTGCACCGCGAAGATCCCCAGTTCCGGTCGACGTTATCGGAAGTGGACTACCTCAAACCCTATTTCGACGTGTTTCCGGAAGACCGCGAGACCCTGATGCGCGTGTTCCGCGAAAACCGGTCGAATTCCGACGCCATGTACAACCAGCCCAACGAGATGAATTGCGGCGGCGAGGCGCTGGTGCGCAATTTCCTGTACGGCCAGCTCTTCCACGGGCGGGTGATGGGCCGCATCTGCCATGTCTACGCCCCGGGCGACGTATTCGGCCACCCGAACCAGTTGTCGCAGATCGCGCGGAAGGCCGGATGCCTGGGCGTGAGCTGGGACAAATACATCTACAATTTCCCGCCGCTGTTCCTGCATCTGTCGCTCGACGGCTCGTCGCTGCCCCACAAGCGCGGGAACTGGGGATGGAGCGAGGCGGCGGACATGGGGCTGTCGGTCATCGTGGGCGACATCGATCAGACTCCGCCCACGGAGTGGCACGAGACGCTTCTGCCCAAGGTGCAGCAGGCGACGTACCGCGACCTGTTCGACATCGTCACCCGGCAATGCGAAGAGAGCGGCGCCCGGCTGCCGGTAACGTCGCGCGACATGTCGCTGTACCACGCGGCGACGGCCATGTCGCGCATCAACCTGAAGATCGCGAACCGCCTGGGCGAGAACGTGCTGCTGGTGGCGGAACGGTTCGCGACCATCGCGAACCTGCTGGGCGCCGTCTATCCCGACAAGGCGCTCGACAAGGCCTGGCGGCAGCTCCTGTGCGGCCATCACCACGACTCGATTACCGGCACGCACAACGAAATCTCCTACCTCGACTTGATGAATTCGTACCGGGAAACGCTGGAACTCGGCACGGACGTGCTGGACCGCAGCCTCGAGTATCTTGGCAAAGCCGTGGCATCGGAGGGGATTGACCGGCCCCTGGTGGTGTTCAATCCGGTCGCCTGGGAACGGACGGACATGGTGCGCGCGCGCATCAGCGTGGCCGGCCTGAAACGGTTTGCGATTCTCGATCACCGCGGCCAGGCGGTGCCGTTCGAGGTGCTTGACGCCGCGCGCAACCGGAGCGGCGACATCACGGAGGCGCAGATCGCGTTCGTGGCCAAAGACATGCCCTCGCTCGGATACCGGCGGTATCAGGTGGCCCCCGGGGAAAAAGCGGTCAAGGAACGTAAGACCGCGCCGGGCCGCACGTCCATCGAGAACAAGTATTACCGGATCACGGTCGATCCCGCGCGCGGAGGCGGTCTGGTCAGCCTCTACGACAAGAAGGCGAAACGCGAGGTGCTGCAGGAGGGCGCCCGTGTGGGCAATGAACTGGTGGCTCTGCAGGAGGTCGCGGATCGCGAGGAAACGCAGCACGAATTCTACACGACGGGGCTGAAGCTGTTTTCCGGTGAGATTGCGGCGGCGGTAACGGCCCTGCGGGGACCCGTCAGCGAGACGCTGCGCGTCAGCTACCGCCTGGGCGAACTGTGCGGAGTGACCCAGGAGATCACGCTGACCAAGGGCGTCGCCCGGGTCGATTTCAAGACCATTCTGGAAGATTACCAGGGCGAGGATCACCTCTTTTGTGTGACATTCCCCGTGAACATCCCGGGCGGCACGCCGGTGTTCGATGAGCGGTTCGGCGTGGTCAGCCGGGGCGGAAGCCGGGGGTATCTCGATTTCCGCACGCATCAGATGGCGATGTTCAGCGGCTGTGCGGTATACGCCGCCAACAAGTGGATGGAATACGGTCCTTCGGTGCAGCTCAAAGCCGGGCGCAACGCCTATCCGGTAAGCATGGTGGGTTTGATCACGCCGAAAACCCGCGACATCACCCGCGCCGCGGAGGAACTCCAGCGCGCCCTGATCCAGAGAGGCGTGACCTGCACGCCGTGGCACGACAAGGGCGGCCCGCACTGGGGCTCGTACCAGGACCACATGGACGACGACCTGCTGTACACGCGGTTCCGCATTTCGCTGGGCGCGCACCGCAACAACGCGTATTCCAACCGCATTCTCAACCGGCAGGAAGCCAAAACCGTCGCGGAATTCCAGAAACAGCTCAA
>JAAYAQ010000221.1 GCA_012719295.1 Candidatus Hydrogenedentota bacterium
CCATTCTCATGCTGCGCCGCCCCGAATCACGCGTTCGCACCATTCAGGACCATAGCCCAAACGGTACCTCCCCCGGTCGCACGGTCCCGAGTCGGCAAAAATTTCCTGTTCATATTGCCACGCGCAGGCGTCCATGATACACTAGCGATTAGTTTATTGACATTCAGTCAGGATGCGCAGATGTCCTGTGCGAAATAGCCGTGCGGCTCGAGTAGGCGGGCCTGCACATCGGGGAGTTCGGTACCAAGAGGAAGAGCAGTGCCAGGCGGGCCTCTAGACAACTCCAATCCACATCCCATGGACCCTTCAGAAGAGACCGCGCGGCCCTCGGAGGCGGCGCCGGATTCCGGCCGGTCTCGCGATGCCGGGGCCGGGAGCCAGCCGGACCTGGATGCCCTTATCCAGAGTCTCCAGAGCCCTGATTCGAATGCCGTGGGGGAGGGCGATACCATTCTCGTCCCTTCCGGGGGTGAGTCCGCACATCATCTCCCGGATCCGGCTGAAATGGATGAGATCATCGCTTCCCTTGCCGGCGAGCAGGACGAACAGAGCATTGAAGTGACCGCCGGCGCACCCCGGGCTGCGGCGCCGATTCTCCAATCCCTCGAAGAATTCACCCCGGAGACCAACCCGGAACACGATCTTGCCGCCAGCGGTCAAAATGACCCCGTTGCGGATTTCGCTGCCCTGGGTACCTTGCTTGCGCAGGTGGATGATGGCTTGAGCCACGGGATCGAGGGCGCGGAACAGGTTACAGACGTCGGCCCGCAGGACCCCGCTGCGGCCTCCGCTGAAGCACCGGATGTCCCCCCCGAACCGGAGGATGTGCCTCGTGCCGCTCCTGTTCCCGGGGATGCCGACGACATGGACGCCGTCATCGCCGCACTCACCGGAGACGGGCCGGCCACAGGCGAAAACGTCGGTTCGGAAAACCTCGCCGCCGCCGGCACGGTGCAGGAACGCAAAGATACCGGCGAAACCGCGCGGGAAGCGATCAACGCCCTCCTGAAACAGACGCCCGGCGCGCCCGCAAACCCGGCGGCGCCGCAGGCCGCCAGAATTTCAGCCCCGTCTTCACCTGAAGCGGCCGGTGACATGGCCGAGGCTTTCCCCTCGGTAGAGCCCAAACATGCCCGGCCGCCGGTGTCGCTCCGCCTGCCCTTCGCCCTCCTTGCCAAAGCGGGGGCCTCACTGGCCGCGGGCCTGCTTTTCGGGCTGGTCGCGTACGTGCTTCTGTCGAATTACACCTCGCGCGTGCCCGAGCTCGAGGTCCCCGATGTTGCCAGAACCCAGGACCTCGAAGCGGTGATGGAGCAGGCCAGAACGGCCATCGCCGCCGGCAGCCACGCCGCCGCCGCGCGCCTGCTCGAAGCGCCTTTGCGGGCCGCCCCGCCCAGCCCGTTACGGACCGAGGCCGAATTGCTGAGGCTCGAAGCCGCCTACCGGGCCTTGCCTTCCCAGGCCGCTGAGTTCGAGATTGAAATTGTCAACAGTTACATCGACTCGTTCCTCGAACAGGCTTCGTCGCATCCGAGGACGCCGGAAATCCTGCAATGGAAGGCCACCCTCTATGAGCGCGCCGGGGTCCTGTTTGCGGCCTGCAACGTGTACAACCAGCTCCTCACCGAATACCCCGACCTGCCCAACAGGCCCGAGCTGCTTCTTCGCGCGGGCCGTCTGGCCCTCGACACCGGACGCTACACCGAAGCCGCCGCGCATCTCGAGCATCTGGTCAAGACCTTTCCCGGAGCGCCGCAGGCCGCACACGGCACGCTGCTCCTCGGGGAGACCATGGTCCGCCTCGGCAGGCAGGGCGAAGGCGAAGCGCTTCTCACGCGGGTCGCCCATGCGAATGCCCACAGCCGTCTGGGGGCCGACGCCTGTACCGCGCTGGGGCGCATGGCCCTGGAGCGCGGCGATTACCAAGCCGCCATCTCGCTGCTCAAGACCCGTCTTCAGTCTGGAACCACCAGTGACGGCAATGACGCAGTCCTCCTCATGCTTGCAAAAGCCTGCCGGGCCGCGGAGCAGACCCAGGACGCCCAGGATGCGCTGCGCGATATCATCCGGTTCTTTCCCGAAAGTCCCTCCGCGCCACAGGCCTATCTCGAGCTGACCAGCATGCTGGATTTGGCGGGCAGGCGCGACGACGCCCTGCGAATCGCGTCCGAGGCTGCTCACAGACATCCCGGCAACCCCGAAATCCTGCTGCGGTACGCACACTTGCGCGAGCTCGACGGCGATGCCCGCGGCGCCGCCCAGGCGCTCCTCTCGGCCGAGCAGGCCGGTGCGTCCGATCCCCAGGTGCTGTTGACCGCCGGTAACCAGTTCCTCAACGCAGGGTATTCGGAAGACGCGGAAAAAACCTTCCATCAACTGCTCGCGGCATTCCCCGGCACGCCGCAGTCCATCGCCGCCAATGTCGCGCTGGCAAAGATCGCGCTCAAACGCAATGAATCCGGCCGCGCCATGGCGCTTATGCTGGACATGGCCCGCCTGGCCCAGAACTCGCCGCAGGAAGTCGAGGTCATGCTGGCCCTGGGCGAGATGTACCAGGAACTCGGGCTCCTCTCTCAGGCAGCCGAGACGTACCGCGGGATCGCCGCCGCCTCGTCCGAGCCGGAAATCCTCGCCCGGGCCGCCCGGGCGCTGTTCCGGGCCGGCGCATGGTCCGAGGGAAACGAAGTCGCCCGCCGGGTGGATGTCGGGACGCTGACCCCTTCCACGGCCTACGCCTTTCTCATGGAATACGGCCATGCCATGCGGCTCGCCGATTCAAGCAAGGCGCTTCAACTCATGGAACAGGCCCATACCGGCTATCCCGGGGAGCGTACCATGAGCCAGGTCCGGCGGCTTGTCGAGACCTGTCTCGCACTGGACCGCTTCGACCGGGCCCTGGCGATCGCGGAAGAACTCTCCGCCTCCGTCGATTCCGCCAACGCCGAAGATTACCGGGAACTCCTCATTGCCTGTGGCGACTACGCCGTGGAGCGCCAGGACTACGCCCGGGCCGCCACCTGCTACACGAAGGTCCTCGAGGTGAATGAGCGGGATACCCGGAACGCACAGTGGGCCCGATTCCAGCTTGCCAGCGCCCTGCATGCCCTCGGCAAGCTCGAGGATGCCCGGCCTCTGCTCGACGCTATTGCCGCATCCACGTCGCCGTGGGCCGCCGAAGCCCAACTGAAGCTCGGGTATCTGGGGCTGCGCGCCCGCATGGACGGAACTCCTGATACACCGGGTCCGTCCGGAGACCAAGCGCCATGACGACGGACCACTCGATTGCGGCGCGCCTCGCCGACTGTTTCCGCCGTCAGCTCGCGCTGTTCAACCGCATGGCTGAGGCCCACGCCGCGCTGCCCCGCGAGCCCGAGTCGCCCGAATGGACCGAAATGCTGCGTCTTCAAACCCAGTTCTCGCGCGATCTGGCCGCGCTCGAGCAGGAATTCCAGATCCTCAAACGCGAATGGGACCAAACGCCCGGCATCGAGCCGGACACGCGCAGCCGGATGCGGGAACTTGCCGACACCGCCCGCCACATGACGGACGAGCTCGCCCGCGCAAACGCCGGAAACGCGGCCCAGGTCGCTGACATGATGCGGGAAACCAAAGAACAATGGGCCGCGCTGCAACGAGGCAAACGCATCCTGCGCAAGCTCCGCGCGGGCGAACCGGGCGACGCCGGTTTCATCGACAGGAAGGCATGACAGACCTCAACGACGCCGACAGAATGAAGGCGCTCGAGTCCGCCTTCGCCGAGTTCACCCGAACCACGGCCGCCATGGGGGAATGGTACCGCTCGCTCCAGGCGCGCGTGGACGAGCTGGACAGGGAACTGGAAGACAAGAACCGGCAACTCGCGTTCGCCAATGATTACCTGAACTACATTCTCGAGAGCATGTCCGACGGGGTGATTGCCGTCGATACCGCGGGCTGCATCACCCGCTTCAACCGCGCGGCCTCCGAGGTGCTCGGCTATGCCGCCGGCGACGTCGTCGGAAAACCGTTTCACGAAGTGTTCGGGCGCGAATTCGCCGCACCTCCCGGCGGCCGTCATCCCATGGAACTTCAGACCCGGAACGGCCGCACCGTCCCCGTAAGTGAACGCGATGCCCCGATCGCCGATCGCAACAATCAGCGTATCGGAACCGTCAAGGTCTTCGAGGACCTGTCCGAGCTCGAAACCCTCCGTCAGCGCGTCCGCCAGAAAGACCGCCTGGCCGCCCTGGGCGAAATGGCCGCGACCGTTGCGCACGAAATCCGGAATCCCCTGGGCGGACTCAA
>JAAYAQ010000222.1 GCA_012719295.1 Candidatus Hydrogenedentota bacterium
AAATCTCGTACAATCGGCCTCTCGATGAACACACGCATGCACATAGCCGTCTCCGGGGCGGTCCAGGGCGTGGGGTTTCGGCCTTTCGTCTACGGGTTGGCCGCGCGCCTGGGGCTTGCGGGCTTCGTCTTCAACGAGCCGCGCGGCGTGACTATCGAACTCGAAGGGCCGCGCGAGGCCATCGACGCGTTTCTGGCCGGACTTGAATCCTCGCCGCCGCCATTGGCCCGCATTGAACGCATCGAGACGGCGGAAATCGCAGCTGCCGGCGAAACGGGTTTCCGCATCCGTGACAGCGGCGCTTACGGCGAGCGCAGCGTCCTCGTGCCGCCGGATCTGGCGACATGCAACGACTGCCTGCGCGAAATGGCCGATCCCTCAGACCGCCGGCATCGCTATCCCTTCATCAACTGTACAAACTGCGGACCGCGTTACACGATCATTCAGGATCTGCCCTACGATCGCGCCAGGACCACCATGGCCGAGTTTGCCATGTGCCCCGATTGCCGCGCCGAATACGAAGACCCCGCGAACCGGCGGTTTCACGCTGAGCCGACGTGCTGTCCGGTCTGCGGCCCGCGCGTATGGCTGTCAGACCGGCACGGCGCGCAAGTTCCCTGCGAAGAGCCCATCACCGAGGCCATCGCGCGCCTTTCCGAGGGCGCCATCGTGGCCATCAAAGGGCTGGGCGGATTCCATCTCGCGTGCGACGCGGCCAATCCTGAAGCGGTTGCGCTGCTTCGCGCCCGAAAACACCGCGATCTCAAACCCTTCGCGCTGATGGTCCGGGACACGGCGGCCGCCGAGGCCATCTGCCGGTTCTCGTGCGCAGCCGAACGCCGGATTCTCGAGTCCGCCGAACGCCCCATCGTGCTGTTGGACAAGCGCTCCGGCCATGGCCTTGCCGAGGGCGTCGCGCCGCGCAATCCGTCTTTCGGCGTGATGCTGCCCTACACGCCGTTGCACCACCTGCTCATGGAAGGGCCGTTCCGTGCGCTGGTCATGACCAGCGGCAACCTTTCTGACGAGCCCATCGCGCACATCAACGAGGATGCCCTGGAACGCCTGGCTGAACTGGCCGACTGTTTTCTGCTCCACAACCGCGGTATCCACATCCGCACCGACGATTCGGTCGTTCGCGTCATCGCCGGGCACGTGCGGTTTCTGCGACGCTCACGGGGGTATGCGCCGTTCCCGGTCAAGCTGCCGTTCGATACCGCGGGCCACGAGATCCTTGCGGTCGGACCGGAACTCAACAATACCGTCTGCATCACCCGCGGTGAATACGCCTTTCTCAGCCATCACATCGGCGATCTGACCAATCTGGCGGCGTACGAGTCGTTTCTGCAAGGCATCGACCACCTCCAGAACGTGCTCGACGTGCATCCCGGCGTCATCGCCCACGATCCCCATCCGGCGTATCTGTCGACCCGCTACGTGCGGGAACAAGACGCCACCAAGGTGCCGGTTCAGCACCATCACGCCCACGCGGTGTCGGCCCTGGTGGAAGCGGGCCACCCCGGCCCCGCCATCGCGGTCTCGTTTGACGGGCTCGGCTGGGGCGCGGACGATCTGCTCTGGGGTGGCGAGGTCCTCATTGTCCACGACTACGCGCAGTACGAGCGCGCCGGGCATCTCGAAGCCGTGCCGCAGCCCGGCGGCGACGCCGCGGCAAAAGAGACGCCCCGCATGGCCTTTGCCTATCTCCACGCGGCCCTGGGCGATGGCGCCATCGCGCTGTGCCGCGACTGGTTTCCCGAACACGCCGGGCAATTTCCCGTGCTGGCGCAAATGATCGCCCGCGGCGTCAACTGTCCCCGGACCACGAGCATGGGCCGCCTGTTCGATGCCGCCGCCGCGCTGCTCGGCATCTGCCAGTACAACACCTTCCATGCCCAGGCGCCCATGGAACTCGAAGCCCAGGCGAGTCTGGCCTCCGATGAACACGGTTTCTACGACGCGGGCCTCGCGTGCGGCGGCGACGGCGTGCTTGTCATTCAGGGCGGCGGCATCATCCGCGCGCTGGTTGAAGACCGGCGCCGGCACGTGCCCGTACCCGTCTGCGCCGCGCGTTTCCATAACGCCATCGCGCATGCTACACTGGCTGCCTGCGAACGTCTCCGAATACGTTGCGGATTGCCGGATGTTGCCTTATCGGGAGGCGTGTTCGCCAACCGGTTTCTAACCGAACGGCTTGTGTCCCTGCTCGAACGCCAGGGATTCACGCCATTGTT
>JAAYAQ010000223.1 GCA_012719295.1 Candidatus Hydrogenedentota bacterium
AGCCACGGGGGGCTGCCCCTACATGGGGAAGTGGATGGGCAATCCCCAATGCGGCGACATTGTGCCCCCATTCTTGCAGCCCCGAAGGGGCGACCGAGAATAGCCCCGGGTTTCAACCCGGGGTCCACGCAACCCCAAAGGCCGTAAGTCCCATAGGGACGGCAGAGTCGAAGATGCCGTCCAATAGATGAACGGTCAGCCTGCATGCCATCATCACAAAACGCGTAAAGAGAAATTGCGGACGTTTCTCAAACGGCACGGGATCGAATGTGATCCCAGATACATCTGGGAACTGATGCGGATTCTGTCGTCCCTACGGGACTCGATCTGGGCGCGACGTTAATCCCCGGGTTGAAACCCGGGGCTGTTTTCTTTCGTCCCTTCGGGACTGCGTTCGTCCGCGGCGCGACAACGTGTCCCCGTTCGGACCGGATGGGCAGCCACGGGGGGGCTGCCCCTACAAGGGGAAGCCGATGGGCAATCCCGAATGCGGCGATATTGTGCGCCCATTCTTTCAGCCCTGAAAGGGCGACCTGGAATAGCCCGGGGCAAGTCACGCGGAACGCGTGACGCCGCCCCGGGAAACGCGCCCCCCATTGGAAGCGCCCTGAAAGGGCAGCCCGAGCTAAAAGGCCAGGGAGCAATACCGAATCAGCGCGCGGCTATCCCACGCCACACCGTGGACGATGCAGGAGAACATGACCGGCGAGGGCGCCGGTTCCACACCGGACAAGAACGGGGACATGTTCCAAGCGCCGTCCCGGCGCGACAACGTGTCCCCGTTCGAACCGGAGGACAGCCCCGCAGACGATGCAAACGGGCCTCCGGAGACCCCGGAACGGGGTCCAATGTGAGCAGTCCCGGGCGCAGCCTGGGGATCCTGTGCGCCCCAACGCCCCAACCCCCGGTAGGGGTTGAACAAACCCCGCGCATCCGTTCGACCCCCTTCGGGGACCGGAGGGCCGAAAAACGCTTCGGCAGACGGGACCTTGTGCTGCCCCGGAATTTGGAGCCATCCGATGGCGTTGTCTGAAGAATACGCGAATCCGCGTGGACGCGAATCCGCGCGGATTTGGTTCGCTCCCCCGTGAGGGGGTATGATTCCGGTTTGGCCCGGGCATCTCACGAATGCGAACAGGCGCCGCGCCCGGGAGCGCCGGCCGGGCAGGCGCTCCGCGATCCCGGGACGTGCCGAAACGTGTCGCCCTGTATGGACGCTTCGAACGTTCTCGCGACACCGAATGATCATGGAATCACGAGAGCGGCAACGCCGATCCGACGCCTGCGAGATGTCCGTATAAGCAGCTTTACGCCACGCGCAGTAACACGCCAAGGAGACTCCCATGCCGAGCGAACGCGACGTACTTGATTCGATGCGCCACATTATTGACCCGGATCTTGGACGCGACATTGTGTCGTGCGGGTTCATCAAGGACCTGAACATCGAGGGGGGACACGTCCGTTTTACCCTCGAGCTGACGACGCCGGCGTGTCCGATGAAGAACCACTTCCTGGAGTCGTGCAAGAAGGCTGTAAGCGGGGTGGCGGGGGTCACCAGCGTGGATGTGACGATGAGCGCGCAGGCGCCGCGCCGGTTTCAGGGGCAGGGCGCGCCGCGGGTGACCGACAATCTAAAAGGCATTGAGACGGTGATCGCGGTGTCGGCATGCAAGGGCGGGGTCGGGAAATCGACCGTCGCCGCGCACCTGGCGATGGCGATGGCCCGCGAAGGGCATGCGGTCGGCCTGCTGGACACGGACATTTACGGACCGTCATTCCCGACGCTCTTCAATGTGCACCGTCCCCAGGTGTTTGGCCACGACAACAAGATATTCCCGCTGAACATCCACGGGTTGAAGGTGATGTCGCTGGGGTTCGTGCTGGGCGAGTCGCCTGCGGTGATGCGCGGTCCGATGGTGTCGAATTACACGGCGCAGATTCTCCTGCAGACGGACTGGGGCAAGCTCGATTACCTCATCATCGATATGCCGCCGGGGACCGGCGACGTGCAATTGACCATTGTGCAGCAGGTGGCGCTGGACGGCGCGGTGATCGTGAGCACGCCGCAGGCGCTGTCGCTGGTGGATGTGGCGAAGGGCATTCTCATGTTCGAGAAGGTGAACGTGCCCGTGCTGGGCGTGGTCGAGAACATGTGCTCGTTCACCTGCGACGACTGCGGCAAGACCCATTACCCGTTTGGACGGAGCCAGGGGATGCTTCAGGACCGGTTCGGGCTGCAGACGCTGGCCGAACTGCCGATCGTGCTGGGCGTGTCGGATTTGTCGGCGCCGAACGCGGGCGCGGATCTGGATGTCATGGCGCGGCTGGCGGAGAATGTCCACCGCGCGGTCGGCAAGAGCCGCGCGGGCAAGGAGACGATGCCGGACGTGCTCGAACTGGAACATGCCGTGAAGATCGCATGGCCGGACGGTTTTGCGGCGGAGGTGCCCAACCAGGCGCTGCGCGCGGCATGCCCGTGCGCGGTCTGCGTCGACGAACACACGGGCGAAAAGCTGCTGGACCCCGCCAGCATCCCCGGCGATATCCGCTTTTCGAAGGTGAACTATCTCGGCAACTACGCCGTATCGTTTGAGTGGTCCGACGGTCACACCACCGGCATCTATTCGTGGGACTACCTCCGCAGCCTCGCACAGAAGGCCAGGGCGGAGGCAGAGTAAGCGTTGAGCGGAGCCTCCTTGAACCGACACACAATACAATCCCCTGTGCGGAAACCGCGCCTGTGCCTCGGACGTCTGCGCTTTCTGCGCGTCTGCGACAGAACACGATGGAACGCGCAGGCCTGCTGGGCATTCATGTGTCCCGAGTCGCATGCCAGGGCGTCTAACTGAGGCCCTTCCTCCCCTTCACGCTCACCGCGACGAGGCCGG
>JAAYAQ010000224.1 GCA_012719295.1 Candidatus Hydrogenedentota bacterium
AATCGTTCAATCGGCCCCGCCCCTGCGCGTTGGCCGGGCTGACCGTCTGCACCTGGCGCTTGCCCCCCAAAAAAAGGAAGCCCCCCTTTTCGGGGGGCCTCCTCGTGAATCCCAATGCGGCGGCGCGACTATGCAGCGGCGCACTTTTCCTTGTTCGGGAAGACCGCGCAAATCAGGTCGTCCACAATCGGAATCTCGGCCTTTTCCGGACGGCGAATCTTCGAAGTCGATTTGATGTGTTTCATGATGTTTCTCCTTTCGTTAACAACATCGACCAGCTGAAACCTCGGGTACAGTACATTCGGGTTCCGGGTTCGTTACAGCCAGATTCGTCTGGCGCCGGTTCCCGTGGCGAAGGTTACCTAGTTCTGAGGCGCATGGGCCAGCACGAAGTTGATGGCCTGTTGCACGGCATATTCCGGGGCGCCGTGTTCGTCCACGGGATTGGGCACTTTCTGGTCGAAATACGACGTGGCCGTGCTGTAATAGGAGTAGATGTTGCGGTTCCAGCGGATGCTCCGGCGGGTGGACCAGTCATCCATCAGCGTTACGGAATGGTACGGCATGTAGGTGGAGGTCAGTCCTTCCTGGTAGATTATGCAGGAGACGCCATACCATTTGTTGTGGATGATCTCATCGCCCCAGTTCACCTGCCATTGGCTCTCGCCGTTGCTGAGCGCAATAGCACACGTGGCCATGGGGGCAATGATGTTTGGCTTGAAGTAGCCGTCATTCTCGACGCTCTGCAGCCAGCCGTAGTGTTCGTTGTACAGGGCGTCGCCATGGTGCATCTGATGGGCGGCTACATACTGGTCAAGCATCAGCGTGGCCAGGCCTTCCACCCAGCTGCTCAGGTAGACGCCGTGATGCGGGGAGTCCACGGAAACGAACGTGTCGACGCCCATCCCGGAGTACTCCTGGACAAACATGGTCCGTACGACAATCCCGCCCATGGAGCCGCCGACAAGCGCCAGGTGGTAGTTGGGCACCGCAACGCTGTCCACTACTTCAATAAAGCGCGCCAGGTTGTCGGCATTCTGCTTCAGGTCAATGTCCCCGCGCACATAGTCAAAGAGCACGATGTCCCAGCCTTGAGGGCCCAGCAGATCAATGACGGGCTGGTAATCCGTCGTGAGATCGTCAATCGGATGATCGTCGTTGTCGGTGTCGAAGCCGCTGACCAGCATGAGCACCTTGTCTACAATGCCGTCAGGACTGACTTGATAGGCGGTGATGTAGCCGGGATGGCCGTTCACTTCCAGCACATCAAAGACCTCCGCCGCGTTTACGCCCCCGCTCGCCAGCAACAAAGCAGTCAAAATGCACAAGTGAATACGCATTTTTCGGACCTCCTGTTGATTTGTTGAAGGTTGTTCCCTGCGAAACGCTTGCCCCCTGGCGCGGACCGTACTACAGGAGAAGCCGCACCCAAGGGTCGAGTGGGTACACTGGACGCCCGCATCACCTCCTCTTGCCGGCCTGCTGTGTGTGTGCCAGGCCGGGTACGACGTACCATGCTCCGGCGATAACCGCCGGGACGGTAACCGATAACCCCCGCGCTTAAGCCTACTGAAGAACTCCCCAGCTGTCAAGACACTTAGCCGCCATTCTGTGTTAAGTCTATTGTAAGTCTTTCCGGTTTGAGCTGTTAGGACAAAACTGGCGGCGGCCCGGGCGGCGGATGGAGTTTTTCCCGCTGGCCCGTTTTGAGAGTTGGATGGCGTCAAGCCCGTTGATTCAGGGAATGCGGATGTTCCTGGGGAAGTCCTTGTGGGATGAAGAGGCCAGGCTACTCGCGTGCTATGCGGCGTTTTACCGGGCGGTAGAGCCCAGTAACGGATCGTTGGCTGGACAGGGTTGAGCGCAGAACGTGGACGCTGCCGCCGCGCCTCTCCGCGCGAGATGGTTCTCTACGGTTGAGCCCGGAGGCGCACTCTTGTGACGTAACGGGGAATTGCGATAGCGTGTAGTCTTCAACGGACAGGATGGACAGGCATGGACGACGCGATTCGCCGGCATTGTATGGAACTGGAGCGGTGCAACCAGCGGGGGGGCCGTATGCTGAGCGTGTTCGACCTGCTGGCGGCCGGCACGCTGGATGTGGACCTGACGGCGTATTTCCTGGCGCGCATTTCGCGCGGGGCCTCGTTCCTGGTTGGCGCCAATCCGGGCGGCGCGGGCAAGACCACGGTGATGTGCGCACTGCTCAACTTCGTGCCTGCCGGAACGAGCCTGGCCGCGGCCACCGACGATGCGGTGCACAGGTATTCACAGGAGGAGGCCGGGGGACGGACGTGCCTCATCTGCCACGAAATCGGGGCGGGCCCGTACTTTGCCTATCTGTGGGGCGAGCCGCTGAGACGGTATTGCGCCTCGAGCGTCAACGGCTGCATGCTGGCGACCAATCTGCATGCCGACGACATCGACGAGGCCCATATGCAGGTCTGCGTGGAGAACGAGGTGCCCTACGCGCACTTCACGGCGTTCCAGTTGCTGGCCTTCATGCGCGTCGAGGGAGGCTGGCAAACGCCCCGCCGCCGGGTGGCATGCGTGTATGCCTCGAACGGCCACGAGCCCCACCAGCTCGTCTATGCGCACGGGCGCGGGCTTCTCCCCGGCGAAGCCGGACGTGACGGGCCCTGGTTTCAGGCATGCCGCGACTTCATTGCGCG
Source organism: Candidatus Hydrogenedentota bacterium (assembly GCA_012719295.1). GTDB lineage: Bacteria > Hydrogenedentota > Hydrogenedentia > Hydrogenedentales > SLHB01 > UBA2224. The sequence continues at coordinate 2,673 of JAAYAQ010000224.1, forward strand.
CAACGCGGGCGGAGCCGTGAAGACGGTCGAAACAGTACGGAGCCTGGTACTGGATTTTCTGGCCGGCGATGGTGGATGATGCCTCTGCGCTCCCCGACCCAACCTGAGGAAGGCCATGGCACACGACGCCACAATCGTATGGTTCCGGCAAGACCTGCGCCTTGAAGACAACCCGGCCTTTTCGGAGGCCGTGCGGCGCGGGGGCCTTGTCATCCCCGTGTATGTGTGGGCGCCGGCGGAGGAGGGGGACTGGGCGCCGGGGGCCGCAAGCCGCTGCTGGCTGCATCATTCGCTTGAGCGCCTCGAGCGCCGGCTCGAGAAGGCCGGTTCCCGGCTGATCATCCGGCGTGGCGCCGCCTGGGACGAACTCGAGTCTATCGCCCGTTCCACGGGTGCCGGCGCGTTGTATTGGAACCGGCGCTACGAGCCGGAAATTCACCGGCGCGACGAAACCGTCAGGGAATGCGCCAACGGCCTGGGGCTCGCCGTGAAAGACTTCAACGGGTCGCTGCTGGTCGAGCCGTGGGAGGTCACCACCCGGCAGGGCGGGCCTTACAAGGTCTTCACGCCGTTCTGGAAAGCCGCGCTGGACAGGCTGGCGCCCGCCGAGCCGGTCACGGCGCCGCGCCGCGTGCCCGCGCCGGAATCGTGGCCAAAATCGCTGCGCGTGGACTCGCTTGGACTGGCGCCCCGGCCCGACTGGGCGGACGGCATCCGCGACGCCTGGGCGTTCGGGGAGGATGCCGCCTGGGCCCGCCTCGAGGCGTTTCTTGATGCGTCCCTGGATGCGTATTGCGACGGGCGCGACCAGCCCGCCCGCGATGACACATCCCGATTGTCGCCGTACCTCCATTTCGGCGAAATCGGCCCGCGCCAGGTCTGGCACGCGGTGCAGGCCGCCGCGGCCGGGCGCGGCTCGAAAGCGGCGGAGCGCGGCGCCGAGAAGTTCCTGAGCGAGCTCGGGTGGCGTGAATTCTCCTACAACCTGCTCTACAACTTCCCGCACCTGCCCGTCCGGCCCATGCAGGAGAAGTTCGCGGCGTTTCCCTGGAAACACGACGCCGAAACCGAGCGGGCGTGGCAGCGCGGGCGTACCGGCTATCCCATCGTCGACGCGGGCATGCGGCAGCTCTGGAACACCGGATGGATGCACAACCGTGTCCGCATGATTGTCGCGTCCATGCTGACGAAAGACCTGCTCATCCCCTGGCAACACGGGGCCGCGTGGTTCTGGGACACCCTGGTGGATGCCGACCTCGCCAACAACACGCAGGGGTGGCAATGGACGGCCGGGTGCGGAGCGGACGCCGCTCCGTACTTCCGCATATTCAATCCCGTGACCCAGGGCGAGCGGTACGACCCCGCGGGCGAGTACATCCGGGAGTGGGTGCCTGAACTCGCCCGGCTTCCCGGCCGGTGGATTCACAAGCCCTGGCAGGCGCCCCGGGACACGCTGCGCGACGCCGGCGTGTGCTTGGATGACACCTATCCGTCCCCTATAATTGATCATTCGGAGGCGCGAGACCGTGCGCTCGCGGCGTACGAACGGATCAAGTAGGCGCGGGTTCCCGGGAAATTTTCATGGACGTGCCGATTGGGCCGAACTCAACGTGGGGGGGGGAGACTCTTGAAACAGGTTTTCTCGTATGCAATGGCCGCATGCCTGATGGCTGGCTGCGCGAGTCTGGCGGGCGCCGTGGAGGTGGAATGCATTCTGTTTGAGGAGGCGTATGGAGAACGGCTGGCCTCGCCGGATCCGGCCGTCGCTCTGTGGTGGGCGTCCTCGGGCTGGAAGGTCAGCCAGACCCGCCCCGTGCCCTCCAGAAAGGGCCGCGCGCTCGAGATCCGCGCCGCACGAAACGAGGCCGAAGCCGCCCAGCTTGTCGTGCGCCCCACGCGGGCCCTGGACGGGTTCACCGCGAAGGCGTCCAGCCTGACCGGCCCGGACGGCGCCGTCTTGCCCGCTGAGGCGGTCGAGATTCTGCGGGTGCGGTATGTGTATGTCGAGTTCCCCACGGATGCCTGGGGCGCACAGGGCATGTGGCCCGATCCGCTGCCGCCAATCACCGCGCCGATCGCGCTGGAGGCCGACAAGAACCAGCCGTTGTGGGTGCGGGTGGACGTCCCCCGCGATGCCGCGCCGGGCGACTACACCGGCGTCATCATGCTCGAAGCAGACGGTTTTGCGGCGCAGGTGCCCCTGCACGTGCATGTCTACGCGTTTGAGTTGCCTGACCGCATGACGTGCACGACCGCCTTTGGATTTGATGCGGGCGCGGTCTTCCATTATCAGGCGCTTGAAACGCCCGGGGATCGCGAGACCGTGCTCAATAAATACCTGGATTATTTTGCTGACAATCACATCACCCTGTACGACCCGGTGCCGGGTCATGAGATCAAGATGGAGTGGGTAAAGCTCGGCGAGAACGAGGGTGAGGATCTCGACCCTGCCGTTCGCGCGCTGCTGCAGGAAAAGGCGTTGACGCCGCGGTTTGACTGGTCGGACTGGGATGCCGCGATGGAGTCGGCTGTCCGCGACCGGCACATCACTACGTTCCGGATCGGCATACCGGGCCTTGGCGGCGGCACCTACGGCGGGCACAGCGAACCCGCCCTGCTCGACTACCGGCTCGGCGACCCCGAGTTCGAGCTGGCGTTCACCGCCTACGCGCAGGCGGTCGAGGCCCATCTGCGCGACAAGGGCTGGCTCGACATGAGCTATGTCTACTTTTTCGACGAACCCAATCCCAAGCAGTACGAATTCGTGCGCGACCAGTTCATCCGTCTTAAGAACGTCGCCCCGGGCATCGGCCGCATGCTCACCGAGAAGATCGATCCCAAGCTGATCGGCGGGCCCAACATCTGGTGTCCCATGACCAGCACGTACAATCACGACGACGCCGAGGCGCGCCGGGCCGCCGGGGAGACCATCTGGTGGTACATCTGCACCGTGCCGAAACGGCCCTTCGCGGGGATGTTCATCGACCATCCGGGCACGGACCTGCGCATCTGGCTTTGGCAAACCTGGCAATACGATGTCACCGGCCTGCTCTTCTGGACCACCACCCTGTGGTCTACCAGCGTGGCCTATCCGGACCATCCCCAGAATCCCTACGAAGATCCCATGGGATGGAAATCCAACCCCTACGTCGACGGGGCGCGCGAACCGTGGGGGAACGGCGACGGGCGTTTTGTGTATCCGCCCGAGGCCGCCGGCGGCGTCGCTACCGAGCCCATCCTGGATGATCCCGTGGCCTGTTACCGCATGGAGATGCTGCGCGACGGCATCGAGGACTATGAATACCTGGCCATGCTCGAACGGCTGCTGGAGGACGAAGGCAATGAACTCCCGGCGCGGATGAAACGCCGCTATCAGAAACTCCTGGCCGTTCCCGGTGAGATCTCCACGGACCTTACCACATACACCAAGGATCCGGCGCCGATCGAAAAACACCGCGACAAGGTCGCCCGGGCGATCGAGGCGCTTCTGGCGCGGTAGCGTGCCGCCCGCGCGTCAACGGCCGTCCGGCAGGCGGCCGTAGAGCTCGGTCATCTCGCGGAGACGTTCGCCCGCATCGGGGGTCAGCGCCCCGGTCCGGAACCGCCATCGCCAGTTGTGGTCGCCGCTGGTCCCCGGCGTGTTCATGCGCGCTTCGGAACCCAGGCCGAGGATGTCCTGAAGCGGGAACACGGCGGTGTCGGCCACGGATGCCATAATCACCCGGATCCCCACCCAGTGGATGTCTTTTCCGGTGGTTGCCATGTATCTGCGCGCAAAGTCGCGTTCCTGGCGGATTGCGGCGCGCGACATGGTGGTTCCCTCGCCTTTTGCCTGCCACCAGCCGATGAACGTGTCGTTGTCGTGAGTGCCCGTATAGGCCACCAGGTTCGGGTAGTACTGATGGGGCAGAAATCCGGCGTGGCGGATGTCCGGCCCGAAGGCAAATTGCAGCACGCCCATGCCCGGAAACTCGAAGCGTTTCCTCAAGGCCTCGACCTCGTCCGTGATCAGCCCCAGATTCTCCGCGACCAGCGGCGCCGTGCCCAGGGCGTTTTGGATGGCGTGAAACAGGTCATCCCGCGGGCCCGCTTCCCAGTGGCCGTTGACGGCGGTCGTTTCCGCGGCGGGAATGACCCAATAGGCCTCGAACCCGCGGAAGTGGTCGATGCGCAGGATGTCCATCATCGAGAGCATGGACCGGATCCGGTCGATCCACCACGCATATCCCCGCGCCGCCATGACGTCCCACCGGTAGATGGGATTGCCCCAGTACTGCCCGGTTGCCGAGAAATAGTCGGGCGGCACCCCGGCAACCACCGTCGGCGCGCCGGTCTCGTCCAGATGGAACAGATCGGGATGGCTCCACACATCACTGCTGTCATGAGCGACGTAGATGGGAATGTCGCCCATGATGACGATGCCGCGGTCGCGGCAATAATTTCTCAGGTCGCGCCATTGCCGGAAGAACAGAAACTGCTGAAACTTGAGGTCGTCGGTTTCCGGTCTCAGTCTGTCCTGCCAGGACCGCAACGCGTCCGGTTCGCGGCGCACCAGGCCGGCGTCCCAGGTGTGCCATGCGGCGCCGCCGTGCGCTTCCTTGACGGCCCGGAACAGGGCGTAGTCGTCGAGCCAGGAGGCGTTTTCCGCGCAGAAACGGTCGTATTCCTCGCGCAGATGCGGCGCGCCGCCTTCGTGGAACCGGCGGCTGGCGTGGCGCATCGCCGCTTCTTTAAATGCCGTCACCGCCTCATAGTCGACGGAGGTCTCGGTGAAGGCGGGGGCGGTCTCCAGCGCCCGGCCGTCGAGCAGACCTTCCCCGACAAGCGGGGGCAGGCTGACCAGGAGCGGATTGCCCGCGAAGGCCGAGTAGGACTGGTACGGCGAATGGGTGTGGCCGGTCGGGCCCAGGGGCAAGACCTGCCAGATGCGCTGGCCGGTCTCGCTCAGAAAGTCGGCGAAGCGGTAGGCTTCGGGGCCCAGGTCGCCGATCCCGTGTGGCGACGGCAGGGATGTGGGATGCAACAGCACTCCGCTCGAACGTGGTAGGCGCACGGTAATTCCTTTGCTTCAGCTCTGCAAGAGGCCCTGTATCTCGATCTGCACATTCCGGAATGCTTTTCTATACGGCGCCGGATCGCCCCGTACCGCGATCACATCCACCCGAATGGTCTTTCGGCCCGGCCGCTTCCAGGTCTCCGCGTCCAGGAACGCGAGGGGACGCATCCCCGCTCTTGTCAAGGCGCGCTCGATGCTTGTTCGCGAGTGTATCCGTTCGCGAATGGTGTTTGCCACCCCGTTATTCACCCGGATGGCGGTCTCGGTAATCCCGGTGGCGCGGTCGTAGGCGTTCTCCCATGTCGAACTGAAGGTGCCGTTGTTTTCCGTCCAGTGCTGATCCGCGAAATGGCGGAGCACCATCTCCTCGGTCACGAAATCGAAGTAGAACAGGCCATCGGGACGCAGGGCCTCGCCGCACTGCCGGATGGCCGTTTCCATGTCGGCCTCGTCGAGCAGGAAGTTGATGCTGTCGAACAGGCAGGTGATCAGAGTGAACGCCTGCCGGAACGGCAAGGCCCGCAGATCGCCGACGATGCCGCGCCAGGGGAGATCGTCTTTCTGCCCCATGTGGATCATGGCGGGGGAGAGGTCGAGGCCGAGGGTGTCCCACCTGGCCCGGTGAAGCCGTTTCACGAGCGTGCCCGTGCCGCAGGCCAGATCGGCATGGCGGAACGGCGAGGACAGCATATCTCCCAGGGCGAGGGCTGCCAGGTACCACCGGTCGTAGTCCACATGGGCCATGATGCGGTCGTAGTAACGCGCCAGTGTCGCGAACGAATCCGTCGTCATCGCGAAAGGCCCATCACGCGTTCCTGGTCCGAGAGATGGCCCCGGCTCACCAGTTCGCGGCCGATCCACGCGAAAAACTCCTCCGAAATGGGGTCCACCGAGTCCTGGGTCCGAATGTACTGCACTTTTTGAAACGTCACGAAATAGAGCGCCCGGAAAAACCCCTCCGTCTGGCAGAT
>JAAYAQ010000225.1 GCA_012719295.1 Candidatus Hydrogenedentota bacterium
CCTTCGGCCAGCACGACCGAATACACCGGCGTCTTGAGCGCCAGCATGGCCCGCAGATTCTCCGCGATGGCCGGGCCCTGTCCGCGCTGCTCGGCTTCGATGCCCGGATGGGCCGCCGGGGTGTCCACAAAGGTGATGACCGGATACCCGAACCGTTCGGCCAGGTGGAATAAACGCAAGGCCTTCCGATAGCCTTCCGGATGGGCCATGCCGAAATTCCGCCGGAGACGTTCGTCGGTGGAAACGCCCTTCTGATTGCCAACCACGACCACCGTACGCCCCTCGAAACGGCCGAGTCCTCCGATGAGCGCGGGGTCGTCGCCCACAGCCCGATCGCCGTGCAGTTCGATGAAATCGTCCAGGACTCGCGACGTGTAGTCGAGCATGCGGGGCCGAAGCGGATGCCGGGCCACCTGCACGCGCTGCCACGGAGTCAGCGCCGAAAACGCGCGTTGCAGTTCGGCGTCCAGTTCCTGCTGGAGGGCCTCGCGCTCTTCCTCCGTGGCGGCCGTCCGCAACCGGGTTTCAAGTTCGACGCTGCGTTTTTCGAAGGGAAGCCACGGGTCCACGGTGGACCGTGCATTATCAACCAGTTCGATTGAGCTACGCTTCATACCCTACCTCAGACATTGGGAGCCGGTAACAGTCATTCAATGGACGCCATTCTACCACGAGAGCGCGGGACGGCGCATGCCGGCCTTGTCGGCAAACCGCATCAGCGCCGTTCACGCCAGGCCTTCAGCACGTCTTCCGGTTCCAGCAAAGGCACGCGGTTTACCGCCCCGGGCGGCAACGGCATCTGCCGGCGCGCAATCAGGGAGTTAATGGAGAAGACGCGAATACGCACGGCTTCCTCGCACTCCAGTTTCCAGATCGCCTCGAGCCCCTTCCTGATCTCGGTTCGCAGATCATTGGCAACGTCGGACATGAATTCGGCTTCCCCTAGGATGTGCTCACGCCCCATTTTTGCACTGGCAGCGGTGTGAATTCAAATAGTTAGCGTTCTATCCACACTATTTGTCTGCCGCCACGGCGCCCCTGACACGAACATGCATTCGGCGCGGTTCTGAGGCCATCGAGCATCTGCTATACTCGGCCCATGAACCTCATCACCCTTACAGACCACGTCTGCGCGGAGATCGCGAAACTGCGGTTTGCTCCGCCGGTGACCTGTGTCTATAACCCGCTGGACTATGCCCGCGCAGGGTGGGACGCGTATGTGAACGCGTACGGCCAGGGCCCCCGCGAGGTCCTCCTCGTCGGTATGAACCCCGGCCCGTTCGGCATGGCGCAAACGGGCGTCCCATTCGGCGACGTGCCGTCCGTCCGCGATTGGATGGGCATCCAGGCCGAGATCCGTAAACCGCGCGAGGAACACCCGCGCCGCCCGGTCGAGGGGTTTGCCTGCTCGCGGCGCGAGGTGAGCGGACAGCGTCTCTGGGGCTGGGCCGCGGAACGTTTCGGCAGTCCCGAACGCTTTTTCGCGCGGTTTTTTGTCGCAAATTACTGTCCGTTATGCTTTCTGGAAGCCTCGGGCCGGAACCGCACGCCCGACAAGCTGGGAACAGCGGAGCGCACGCGGCTGTTCGAGGCCTGCGACCGGGCCCTGCGGGCCCAGATAACCTGCCTTCAACCGAGGTATGTGTTGGGGATAGGAGCCTTTGCGGAAAGCCGGATACGCCATGTGGTGGACGATGCCGGCATTCGGGTGGGCCGCATTCTGCACCCGAGCCCGGCCAGCCCCGCCGCGAACCGGGGCTGGAGCCAGGCGGTCGAGAAGGCCATGCGCCAGATGGGGATAGGGTTTTAGCGCCGCTCGAACTGGACCACCAACTCGACGTGGGGCGTATGGGGAAACATGTCAACGGCGCTCATGCCCGAGACATCGCAGGTTTCGAGAAAGGCCGGCATCTCCCGGGCCAGCATCGCGGGTTTGCACGAGACGTAGAGGACGCGCCGCGGCGCGAGTTCGAGCAGGCGCCGCAGCGCTTTGGGATGCATCCCCGCCCTCGGCGGGTCAACCACCACAGCGGCGTCTTCGGGAAAGGCCCCCTGCTCACTCACGAGGTCACGGAGATAGTCCTCGACCTTCCGGGTATGAAACACGACATTGCCGATGTCATTTGCCCGCGCGTTGTGCCGGCCGTCTTCCGAGGCTTCGGGGACGTTTTCCACGGAATGCACCTCGCCGACAAGGTCGGCGCAGGCGAACGCAATCGAACCCATGCCCCCGTAGAGATCATACAACGTGGCCGGGGCCGCCCGCTTCGTCCAGCGGCGAATCACGGCATAGAGCTTTTCCGCGGCCAGCGTGTTGGTCTGGAAGAAGCTGAACGGCGAAATCCGCAACGAGAGCCTGCGGGGGGCCGCGGCCCCGTCATCCGGCACCTCGAGTTCCTCGGTGATCTCGGGGGCGCCGTGAAGAACGCGCAGTTCGTCGGCGGCGGCAATCTGGGCCCTGCCGCGGAATACCGCGTGCTGAATGCTGTCGGACGGGTAGACGGCCTGCACGCACTCGACGAAGCCCGCCGCGTCCAGCTCGCCGTCGGCCGTGACCAGTACGACCATCCGCTGGCCGGTTCGTTTCGCATCGCGCACGAGGAGCACGCGCAGGAAACCGGACCCGGAACGCGTGTCAAAATGGCGGTATCCCATGGTACGCCGCCACTCCCCCACGCCGGTCAGCAGCGCCGCCAGACCCTCGGGGCCGATATGGCATTCCCGGATTTCGATGGGGCCAAACCAGCGGCCCCGCGGATTGAACCCGAGCACGGTCTCGCGCGCAAAGCCTTTGGGCGGCGGTTCGTCGTAGTGTTTGCCGCCAAACGCCGGGTCCACCTTGTTGCGGTAGTGCCAGAGGACAGGCGAGGGTTCGACCGGAATCGGATCCGGCCAGCAGAACCCAAACAGCTCGGACAGGGCGTGGGCTTTCCGGGCAAGCTGATCGGGATAGGCGACGTCCTGCGACTGACACCCGCCGCACGTTCCGAAATGGGGACATAGGGCCGCGGAAGGCGTGTGTGATTCGTGCATGATGATCAGTCAATTCGTGATGTGTTTGCCAAGGGTGCTGCTCTTGAAGACACGGACATACCCTATGAAAAAAACACCGGTCAATCAAGCCCGCGAATCGCCGGCTAACGTGACAAAACCTCCGCAAGGCCGGTCAACGTGGAAACGGTACGCAGGAGTCTCCGCGGTTGCACGCACCTCCGGCGCGCCAACGGCGCTTCGGAGAAGATACCCTCGGCCTCGGCTTCGGGATCGGGATCGGAATCGGGATCGGGGCCACGTCTCTGGCATGCTGCCGCGCCCCTGCTGCCCCGGATGGCACAATGTTCTTCTTTCTCACCGCATGGGTGAATCGACAGGAGCTCCGGCGGCCGACATCCCAAGCGTCTGAGCACTCTGCCTTCGCGTCCCCCGGCGATTGGCTTTAAGACGCGTGGACACCCCCGCATCAGCAGGTCAGCATCCTGGGCGACGCGCGCCCATACAGGGAGGTGACCGCCAAATGGGCCGTCCGGTCCCTTGACGGCGAAAGGGGCAATTCCGGCGCGTAACATGGTAGAATTGCCCGCGATGCCTCAGAGGGCACGCGTACAACGCAGGCAACCCGTGGGGAGCGGACCATGCTTGTCGAAATCACGAAGACTCTGGCTGCGGAGAAGCTGCCCGAGCGTCCCCGGGGAGGCCACAAAGGGACGTTTGGTCATGTCTTCGTCGTAGGGGGTTCCCTGGGGTTTACCGGGGCCGTGCAACTTGCGGGCCTCGGCGCCGCGCGTTCCGGGTCAGGCTTGGTGACCCTCGGCGTGCCCGAATCGCTCATGACCATCGTCGGCGGACGGGCGCTCGAGTGCATGACGTTCCCCCTCGCCGAGAGCTCCGCGCGGAGCCTTGCGGCTCAGGGCGTCGATGCCGCGCTGGAATTCGCCGCCACCAGGGACGCCTGCGTGCTGGGACCCGGCTGTTCGCAGCATCCGGATACGCGCGAATTCACCCTGAAGTTCATCCGCCGCTGTCCCGTGCCGCTGGTCGTGGACGCCGACGGGCTGAACAATCTGTCGACGAACATGGCCGTGTTGAAACAGACGGAGTCGCCGGTGGTCCTCACCCCTCATCCGGGCGAGATGGCCCGGTTGACAGGCCAGTTGACGCCCGAAATCCAGGCGGACCGGGCGGGAATGGCGGCCCGGTTCGCCGCGGAATACGGATGCACGGTTGTTCTGAAGGGTGCGGGAACGATTGTTGCCGCTCCGGGATTGGATACGCATCTGAATACGACCGGAAACGACGGCATGGGAACGGGAGGCACCGGCGACGTGTTATCGGGAGTGATTGGCGGCCTGATTGCGCAGGGCCTGGACGGCGCGGACGCCGCGCTTCTGGGCGTCTACGCGCATGGTCTTGCGGGCGACATCGCGGCGGAGCGGAGAGGACGGCGCGGGATGCTCGCCGGCGACCTGGTAGAGGCCCTCCCCGAGGCCTGGCTGGCTCTGGAACAGGAATTGAGCACATGAGCACGGTTCGCGACATAGGTGAATTCGCCCTGATCGACCGCATTTCACGGCTGCTGCCCACGTCATCGGCGGTCGTTGTCGGCGTCGGCGACGATTGCGCCGTGCTGCGTTTCTGCGAGCGGATGATGCTGGTTTCGTGCGACCTCTTCGTAGAAAACGTGCATTTCCGGCGCGACTACGCCCAGGCAGAGGAGATCGGCTGGAAGGCGGCGGCGTCTTCCGTCAGTGACGTCGCGGCCATGGGTGGCCAGCCGATGTTTGTGCTGGTGGCCCTGGGATGTCCGCCCGATACCCCGACGCAGTATGTGCAACTGCTCTACCGGGGCATGTCGGCCGTGGTGTCGCGTTTCGGCGCGGCGATTGTCGGGGGCGACACATCGGTGAGCCCCGATTCCATCGTGATCGACGTGACGGTGATCGGCCAGGCGATTGGCAACCGCTGTCTCACACGTCGGGGCGCCCGCGCGGGCGATGTCCTTGCGGTGACGGGTCCGCTGGGGCTCGCGGCAGCGGGGCTTCATTCCCTGAAGCACGGGCATCCCGCCCCGGCCTTGCGGACCGCGCACCTGTCGCCGCGGCCGCGCGTGCCGGAAGGGCAATGGCTGTGCGGCCAGCCGTTTGCGCATGCGATGATCGACATCAGCGACGGACTGGCGCAGGATGCCCAGCACATTGCCGAATCGAGCAGGATCGGCGTCAACATTGACCCGGCGAAACTGCCCGTGCACCCTGAGCTGCAGGCGTATTGCGAGCCGCATGGCCTCGACCCGATGGCCTTCATCCTGACGGGCGGGGAAGACTATGAACTGGCCTTCGCGATGGACGGGGAACACGCCGGCAAAGCCATCGAGGCCTTCGGCAGCGAATTCCGCACCGGCCTGAGCGTGGTCGGCGAATTCACCGCCGAATGGACCGGCGTGCGCATCAACGGGGAGCCTCTCGACGAGACCGGGCATGACCATTTCCTGGCCAGCACGCCCACATGACCCGGCGCCCCGCGGTCAGGCATACACGGGGGCGTTTCCCGGCTTCCATTTGATATTGCACCCCATGCTCGGCCGCTGGGTTTCGGCCACGGGCTGCCCGGCCAGCAGTGCATCCAGCGCGGCGCGGAGGTCGTGCCCGGTGACCGGCTCGCCGTTGCCTGGACGGGCATCGTCAAGCTGGCCCCGGTAGGCCAGCCTGCGGTCGCCGTCAAACACGAAGAAGTCCGGCGTGCACGCCGCGCCATAGGCTTTGGCAACCTCCTGCGTCTCATCATAGAGATACGGAAAAGGATAGCCCGCCGATGCCTTCTCGGCTCGCATCTTCTCGGGGCTGTCCTCGGGATACGCGGCGGCATCGTTGGCATTGATAGCCACCATGCCTACACCCCGGGACGCGTAATCGCGGCCGAGCCGCGCCAGTTCGTGCCGGACGTGTTTCACATAGGGGCAATGGTTGCATATGAACATCACGAGCAGCACGCGATTGCCGTCGAAATCGCTGAGCGCCACCTTCGCGCCCTCCGTGTCGGGGAGACAAAAATCGGGGGCGGCGGTCCCCAGTGATAGCATGGTCGACGCCGTCAGAGCCATGGTTCTTCCTCCTGCCGGAACTTCGGCATTGTCTTCTGAGGTAACGTGCGGTTCCGCGGCGCCTATTCCGCGTGGCGGGCGCCTCCCCCCTTCCGCGCTGTTCCCCCTTCCCCGGCGCCCGGGTCTCTTGTCTCAGGAAGGCCCGCGTCTCATCGGCACTGGTCCGGGAACAGTCCGCGCAAAAATCGGCGAGGCCCCGGATAACTGCCGGGGCCTCGCCTTTCGGGTGGAGGAGAAACAGGCCATGACCTAGTCATTACTGACTTGGCGGACCCGTTCGCGCCTGGTATCGGCCGATTTCCCGGCCGAAAGATAGCTTTGTATGCGCTGAAGCCACGTGGTTTCGAGACGCAGCTCGCGGTCATTGCGCACGCTGTTCTCTGGAGTCACCTCATAGCGCTGGCGCGCGTCGGTGGAGAGGGCGCGGTAGAGTTCGCGGCCCTCCATGTCCACCTCCTTCGTCAACCCGCTGCGCATGGTGCGCTCAGGGCCCAGGAGGCGGTCGCCGCGCACCGTATTGGCTTTCAGGGTATGCGGGTCGGTCCCGTATTCGTAGAGGTAGACAGGGCCATAGACGCCTGTGCCGACGTCGACCTCCTCGAAATAGAGATCGACGCCGTCTTCGTAGTCGAGCAGGGCGCTTTCCCAGTCGAACGGCAGTCCCTGTTCGTAGTCATTGGCGCCAAAGACGCGGCCTTCCGAGAACCCGTCGTTGTACCCGTCAATCCATCCTCCGTGGAGGTATTCGACATGCACGTCGCCGGCCAGGAAGTCGAGATAGTCCGGCCAGAACGCGTTGTCGTATCCTTCACTGAACCCGAGGATGAAGGCGTAGCGGTAGTCCACAAAGTACCCGTCGTTGTACGCCCACCACACGCCGTCCCAGAATCCGGCGTCATACGACAGTTCGTCAAGGTAAGGAATGGTGTCGCCCTGGTAGTAGATCGGCGAGAAATCGAGGGTGTCGTACCCGTCGTCATACCCCTGCCAGTACCAGTCATCCCGGGCGAAGCCGTCCTCAAAGCCGAAGTCGTAGTCGGTCTCGCCGCCATCCGGAATCGGGATGTCAGGGCAGCCCACCACGGCCAGCGCCGCGAACACGGTCACCGCCATCCACCGGGCGGCGCCCAGGTTATGTCTCACGATGTTCTTCATGATATTCACCTCCACCTCCATAGTCTCCATGGTTGTCACCGGCCACGCGGGGAGAACGACCGCGAACCGCCTCCCGACGGAGCGCTGCGCATCGCACTGGGCGCGGACCTCGAGATCGAGGGAGCACTGCGCATCGCGCTGGGCGCGGACCTCGAGATCGACGGGGCGCTGCGCATGGTGCTGGGAGCGGACCTCGAGATCGACGGGGCGCTGCGCATGGTGCTGGGAGCGCTTCTCTGAATGCTGGGGGCGCTGAACGACGACGAAGACCGCGGCGCGGAATAGGTTGACCGCGACGAAGAGCTGGGCGCGGGCGCGCTCCTGAAACTCCGCGGGCTGCTTGCCGGGTTCGAAGACGAGCCGCCTATGGTCACCGAACGGTTCGGAGCCGCGCTCCGCGCCGGCGTGCGCATGGTGGCCGACGGGGCGGATTGTACCGAAGGGGCGGTTGTCGTGGGCGTGCTTATGCTACGGGCACGCGTGCTGGGGGTGCTCGTCGCGGAACTGCCCGGCGTCGATGTCATCGACGAGGCGCCCGTCGTGATGTTGCGGCTCGGAGGGGTCACGCCCTGGAGAGTCCGCGCACGCCCATAGGAATTGTCGATGGTGCGGGCACGCGAGGTCACGCCGGTCGACCCGTCCGGATCGGGCGCGGCGGTCCGCTCGGGAGCGGAACTGTCGCGCGTCATCGATTCGGTGCCCGAGCCCACGACGCGGGTGCGCGGCGTTGCGGGGACGCCCGAACTGGTGCTGGGAACGGTACGCTCAAGATTCACGCCGGGGGCGCTCAGCGGGCTGCGAACAGTCCGCGACGCGCCGGAGGGCGTCTCGGTCGAGACGGCCTCGGCCCCGGAGACGGCCCGGTTGCTGCGCACGAGCCGTTCCGTGCCGGAGCTGATGGGTTCCACCCGGCTTCCGGCCGCGCTGTTGATGGCGGCCGAGGTGACCGGGCTGGCCGAACGGTCCACCGCGACGCTGCGCACCCGGGCTTCCCGCGACGATGCGGTCATGGGGGTGCGGAGCATGCGGCCGCCCGTGCGGTCAACCGAGTTGAAACTGGTCCGGGTAATGCTTGACTGCAATTCGGCACTGCGGGTCGATGCGGCGATGCTGCGCGGGCCGATGGTGTCAGGACCGCGGATGACGCGGCGCGGGGAGTAGTCGCGGACCTGGAGTCCCGAGCCGCCGTGGTACCACCGCGACGAACTGCCCGTGCCTGTGTTGATGTTGATGTTCCAGATGTGCACGTCGCCGTGGTGTCCCGGGCGGATGATGCCGGGATAGCACGCGTCGACGAACGAAGGGCCGTAGAGCAGTCTGTCCGCCACGCAATACGAGCTGGCATAGAGGCTGAACCGCGACCCGCCAATCGTGTAGTGCAAGTCACCGAAAACCACCGGGCGGTCGTACGGGCTCAGGGGGCACCATACGAAGTTGTTGCCGTAACGGACCGACGCCACCCAGGCAGGTCCCCATCCGGGACGGTACGACCACAGCCAGCCGTAGCGGTCGTGGTGGTGCCAGCGCCCGTAATGGGACGTCACATAGGCGAAGGGATAGTCGTCCACCCAGCAGTAGCCATAGACGGGCACGTAGCTCCAGTAGCCATGGCGGTAGGGCACATAATTGACGACCACCGTCGGACGCCAGTAGTAGCTGCTGTCGACATAGACCCAGTCGCCATAGGAGCTCAGCGTGGACGCGCCAACCACGGGGGTCTCGATGACCTTGGCCGGCAGTTCCTCGTACCCCCGGGCCAGGGTCTCGGCGCGTTCGCGGTTCCATGCGTCAAAATCATCTTCCGCGTTTCTGTCGTAGACCACCGGGGTCGATGGCAGGTACCCGGGATCGATGAATACGCGCTTGCCGGACGTGACGCTCATGGGCGCTCCGGTGTCCGTGCGCACAACCGCGGCGCCCCAGCGCACCGTGACGGTCGTGGAACCCTGTTCCAGCACGTCGATGCGCACCTGCGAATCCTGGGCAATTTCCACACGGCAGGCGGGGGTAATGAACAGGAAATCGCCCGTGCTGCGAGCGATTCGTTGTACGTAAAACGCACCGGTCCAACCCCTTATGGAAGCGCTCGGGGGCAAGTCGATGATCTCGGCCTTACTGCCGTCAGCCATCCGTAGAAAGCTGCCCCCGGACATTTCAAGCTCCATGGTGCCGCCTTTGTCGGCCCAGAGCTGGTCGCCCGGCAGGATCAGGGTGTTGGTGGTGGCATAGCTCCAGTCCGCGTCGGCTGTGCCCTGAACCATCGCGCCGCCGGATTCATAACTGATTCGGGCGTGCATGGTTGAGTCGGCCAGCGCGGCTTGAGTGCCCCAGAGCATGGCCAACGCAACAACACCGGCAAGATAGACATTGTTTCGGGCTCTCATGACTTGAACCTCCATAGGAGTTCGCTTCGTTCTGTTCAATTAGACGAATGCCGGGGCAGTGCATTCATATGTAACACCCATAAGGACGGGATAATTCGAAAATTGCCGTAACTCAATGACATACAAAGCCTTCCAATCGGGTATATCCGGTCCGGTTCATGTTGAAAAAAGCAGCCCGCGCCGGATTTGCGGGGGTACTTCCCGTCGTTGCAGGACCTTGAAAGCGGCCTGAAAACAAAAACGGGACCCCGAGTGGACTCTCGGGATCCCGGATATGAGCGAACGGAGGTCAACCCAGGGTGTACGGTGCGCGGTATTCGGGCTTGATGAGGGCCTCGACGCCCGGCACGTTGTTCGTAACCCGGTCGTTCGCGGCGTCCCAATACACCTTTTCCCCGGTCTGCATGGCCAGATTGCCGAGCAACACGGTTTTCGTCAGGGGCACGGCATACTCGAAGTCCGATGCCGAAGGATTGCCGTCCTTGCAGGCCCGCACCCAGTCGCGGCGGTGTCCGCCAGGCGTTTCGACGCGCGGGATCACCTTCTCGAGCTTCTCGAAGGCTGCCTTCTGGGTCTCCATGACCGACGCCGGCAGAAGGCGGGTATCGTCGCCATAGCACCCTGTGGTCAAGAGACCCTTGGTACCGACAAAGAGCGAGCCGTTATCGCCGTCGCCCATTTGTTCTTCCGCGGGCACGGTCGCAGGACGTTCCGGCTGCCATCCCCCCTCGTACCAGTAGACCACCACCGGCGGCATCGTGATATCTTTCCCCAGATACTTGGACGCGTACTGGTTGACGCGTTTCGGGAACTCATACCGGACGAGGGCTTTGGTCGGGCCGGTCTGCTTGTTGGCGTTCTCCTGCTTGAGGCATTCGACGCTCGTGGGGGTGCTCAGGTCAAGCGCCCAGTAGGCCGGGTCCATGATGTGGCAGGCCATGTCGCCGAGCGCGCCGCACCCGAAATCCCACCAGCCGCGCCAGTTGAACGGGGCATATCCTTTATTATAGGGCCGCATGGGCGCCACGCCGATCCAGGCGTCCCAGGCCATGGTGTCCGGCACCGGCTCTTCGGGAAGGGGTTCCGCGATGCCCTGGGGCCACACGGGACGGTTGGTCCAGATGTGCACTTCGGTGATGTCGCCGGCCAGCCCGGCCCATACGGCTTCGCACATACGGCGGACGCCGTCGCCCGAATGTCCCTGGTTGCCCATCTGGGTCGCGACGTTGTAGCGCCGCGCGGCCTTCAGGAGCACGTCGGCTTCGTAGATGGCCCGGGTGAGGGGCTTCTCGACATAGACATGTTTGCCAAGCTGCATGGCGGCGAGGGCCGCGGGCGCGTGCATGTGGTCGGGGCAAGCCACGACGACCGCGTCGATGTTTTTGTGTTCCTTGTCGAGCATTTCACGGTAGTCGCGGTACTTGGCGGCGCCGGGCCATTTCTGGAAGCCACTCTTGCCGCGGTCCCAATCGGGATCGCACAGGGCCACGCAGTTTTCCTGGTCGCGGATGATGTCGTTGAGATCGCCGAAGGCCTGGCCTCCGCAACCGACGCCGGCGACGTTCAGGCGCTCGTTCGCGGAAACGCGGATCGAGGGTTTCCTGGCGGTGGTGGCGCACCCTGCCAGGGCCGCGGCGCCCGACATAAAGAAGAAGGTGCGTCGCGAGATGTGTTTGTGGTTCGTTTCGCTCATGGTTTGCTTCCTTCTGCACATTCCATTGTTGCTTGGCCCTGCGAGGGTGGGTCACGTGATTCGGCACCACATAGGCACCAACCGCACCGGGTGGACAACGGCCGTTGTTCAACAAGACACCCCGTACAACGGGAACGCATTGCTGAAATGGGAGCATAGACC
>JAAYAQ010000226.1 GCA_012719295.1 Candidatus Hydrogenedentota bacterium
CATCGATTCGGACGGCCTCTTTTCCGCGGGCTTCGCGGACGGCGCCAACGATCGGCCCACGCTCGATTTCTATACCATCATGTTCGACATCCTGACGACGCCCCTCGACAACCCGGACAAATTCACCACCGGCACGCCCCGCAAACCCATAATCACCCACGAAGAGGGCAATTTCGTTCACTTCCCCCTCTTTGACGAGATTGAACTCTTTGGAAACACGATCAAACCGTTCTGGCTTACCGATTGCCGCGACCGCGTCGCCCGTGCGGGTCTTCTCGATGAAGCGCCGGCCTGGTCGAAGGCTTCCCAGCAACTCTATCTCCTCTGCCACAAGGTCAACATCGAGGCCCTGCGCAAAAACCCGCACATCTCCGGCTATACCTGGTGGCTGTTGCAGCCGTGGTACTGCGGCTCGAACGGTCTGCTGGATGTGCATCGCCGGCCCATCGCCATCACGCCCGAACAGGTACGGCGGTTCAACGCGCCCGTGGTGCTGCTGCAGGACGGCCTCAGGCAGACCTATACCGGCGGCGAGGCGGCCCGTGCGGCGATCACGCTCTCCAATTACTCGGGGAAGGCTTCTGCTCCGGGCCGCGTCACATGCACCCTCGTCCGCGATGACCAGATTCTGGACACGCGCATTCTGGAAATCGAGGCCGTCCCCAACGGCACCGTCCAGCCGTTCGGCACGATGGAGTTTATCCTGCCCAAGGTGGCCGAACCGCAGCGCCTCGCCCTCCAGGCCGACCTCGAGGCGGGAGAAATGCGCCTCTCCAATGACTGGACGTTGTGGGTATACCCTGATTTCCGGTCTCCGGCAACGCAGCAGACGCCGGTGTATGCAAGCCCGGACACCATGGCCCTGCTCGCGCCGTTTCGGCCGCTGCCCCTGCCGGATGGCGCAACCCTCCCCTCGCCGGCCGTGTACGTCGCTCGCCAGCCCAGCGAAGACCTGGTGACCGCCGCGGAACAGGGAAGCTGCGTGGTCCTGCTGTCGCCGGCGGGCGTCTTCCCGACGGACTGCACCACCTTCAAGTCCGCCTGGTGGCTCGGCGTATTTGACGGCGACAGCAACGCGGGCACCTACGTCTACGACAATCCCGTCACCCGCGGTTTGACGCCGGACCACTGGTGCGACGCCGCGTGGTTCCATCTGTTGCAGGGCGCCCAGACCCTGCTGCTCGACGGCCTACCTGATTCGCCCGAGGTCCTGATCCGCGCCCTGAACACCCACGGCGCGCCCCATCCCTTCTCGCAATACCTCGATTTTGAATACGTCTGGCGCAACAAGGCCGTGCTCGCGCAGGCCCGGGTAGGTCAGGGCTCGATCATCATCAGCGGGCTCAATTTCGACGCCGCGGTTCGCAACGGCGGGCCCGAGGCCGTCTATGTACTGTCCCGGCTCCTTGAACATGCCTGCGGGTTCCCGCAACCGGACGCGGAATGGTCCAGCCAGTTTCTGAGAAACGCCGTCCACGCATCCGCCTTCGTCGACGGCCCGCTCATTTCGGGATTCAGCCATCTCCGGTATCACAAGGGAACGGAAACGCGCGCGCAGAGCTATCGCGAACGGAGCGCCGCGGCGTTGCAGATACGGCAGGAAGAACCCCTCCACCGCCTGGAATGGGAATCGGCGCCGGCGCCCGAGGCGTCGTGGGCCACGTTTGTGTTTGCGGGCGGCCTCCCGTTCATGGAGCCTCCGCTCACCAACCCCGGGTTCACGCTGGCCGTCAACGGGCAGCCCCTGGTCGATTTCGACACGGCAAAGACCCAGACGCTGTGGCGCGGCCGGGACAGTCAGTCCGCGCTCCTGTATGTGCCGGGCCATGTCCAGCCCTCGTGGAGCTCGACGGCCGGCCTGTTTTACCTCGCTGTTCCCCGCGACGCATTTGTGCCGGGCCAGCCGTGCCGGCTCGAGGTTCGTTCGCGCGGCAGCGATAACCGGCGCTATTTCAATCTGAACCCGTATCCCGATATTCTCGACGGACCACGGCCGCAACCTTAGCAGTCTCAACGCATCGCATGCGCATTCAGAGAGGGGATACTGTGAGCTTCCATCCGGTCATGCCAGGCATGAGACGCATCGCGTGTGTGGCGGCGGCGCTTCTTCTCGCAACGCTGTTCCGGGCCGGTGCGGCTCCCGGCGCCGCGGCTCCGGGTGAAGACAGCCCGGCGCCGCGCCTGAATCCCCGGTGCGAGTCCATCGCCTCGAAAAACCTCATCCGGAATGCGTCGTTTGAATGCGGCACAACCCACTGGTCGTCGCTTGGCAAGCCGACGGGATGGGGCGGCGACCTGTCCGGTCTGCATGGTGGGCTGGACTCCGGAACGGCGTGGCATGGCGCCGCGAGCCTGCGGATCGATCTGGGGCCGGGCATCACACCTGTGACGTGTTTTGACGTGTGGCCGCCCGCACGTGTGGAACAGCATGCGCCGCTCGCGGCAAACGTGGGCTGGATGGCTGTCGCGGCCGGCCAGCCGCTTACGCTGTCGGCCTGGATGCGCGCCAGCGTCCCCGGGACGAAGGCGCGGGTTCTGTTTCGTTTCGCCGGGAGCGCCCTGAAACCCGTCCAGCAGGCGGAGCACGAATTCACCCTGTCAAACGAGTGGACCCGCTATTCGGTCACGCAAACTGCGCTGGACGAAGACGTCTGCGTGGCCATCGGGCCCGATATGAACGAGCTGCCCGGCATCGCGGCATCGTTCTGGCTCGACGCCGTGCAGCTGGAATCCGGTTCCGAGGCCACGGAGTTCGAAGCCCGCGAGCCCGTCGAGCTGGGTGTCGCCACCGGCCGCTACGGAAACATCTACGACTGCGCCGTCCCGGTCACTCTCCACGTCTCCGGCAGCAACCAGGGGGATCAGGACACTTCGGTTCAATTGACACTCGCGCTGGAAGACTATTTTGGAAGCGTGTTGCCGGGCGCCACATTGCGCGTCGAGCTGCCCCGCGGCCGGCCCGTGGCTGTGCCCTGGCAAATCGCCGTTCCCGGGAAAGGCCATTACCGCGCCAGCGTCGCCTGGAACGCCAACGACCGGGACCACGCCCAGTCGGTCGTCTTCGCCGTTATCGAACCCTATAGCCACGACGACTCCCCCTTCGGGCTCAATCATCCCGCGACGACCCGCCAGCAGCTGCACGTGCTTTCCAAAGCCGGCATCCGGTGGGTCCGAACCTGGGCCGTCAATTGGGAATGGGTCGAGCCCGTCCAGGGCCAGGTTTCCTGGACCGCGCCGGACGCACAGCTCGAACACATCACGGCGGCGGGCATGAAACCCCTGATCGTGTTTCCCAATCCGTCGACAAGCTGGGCCACGTCCGCGCCGTCTTCGGTCGAAAACCGGCTCTGGTACCGCCTGGCCTATGCGCCTGTGGCGCCTGAACGCCTGTTTGAATTCATCGGAAACGCCGTCGACCGGTACCGGGATTCGTGTACCTATTGGGAATTCCTAAACGAACCGCTCTGGGTACCCGACTTCTGCCTGCCTCAGAGCGCCGGATACCAGGTCGGCGACTATATCGAATTGCTGCAGGGAGCGTACCGCGCAATTAAGGCCGAGGATCCCGATGCGACCGTGCTCGGAGGGCTGGCCATTGAACCCAAACACCTCCTGGGCGACGAATTTCTCAGCAGCGGCGGGCTCGCGCACTGCGACATCCTGAATCTTCATCCCTATGGCGGCCTGACGCCTCCGGAAGAGTTCATCGCGCAGTTCGAGCGGATCCAGGACGCGATGCGCGCGTCGGGACACCACAAGCCCATCTGGGCCACCGAAACCGCCTATTATGCCGTGGACGACGCCCCCTGGACGCCCTGGCTCGCCCCGCCGGGGCATTTCTCCGCCGGGCTGCTCCTGCCCAGCGAACGCACCGCCGCAGACTACCTTGTGCGCCACGCCATCATCATGCTCGCTCACGGAACCGGGAAGATCTTCTATCACGAACCCATCGAAGGCCCGGTCAATGCCGGCGCCATGGACATCGAGAACACGTTCCTCGGCCCGGACGCCGTCCCCAAGAAGTCGTATACCGCTCTTGCCGCTCTCGCCAACCTGCTCGGCCCGTCACCGGTGTATGCGGGACGCTTCCCGGCCGCCGCAGGCGCGAACACGTACGGTTTTGCGTTTCAGTGCGGCGGACGCGCGGTACTGGCGGCATGGGTCGCGCGACAGGAAGAAGAATCCGAGCGCGTTGCGCTCACCGTCCCCAACGAGAGCACGGCCTGCGATGTCATGGGGAACCCGCTGACCGGAACAATCCTCACCCTCACCGAATCTCCGCTCTACGTGGAATCCGCCACCCTGACCGCGGAAGCCTTGCTGGCCGCCTCCGCGCCTTGAGTTTCATTGGCCATACGCATCAGGCGGACAGAGCCGGGCCTCTGAGCCGCGCGATTATTTCCCGATTTGGAGGATGCCCCAGGCCAAGGCAATCAGAAGCCCGACGGTGAACCACGCGAGCACGAACCCGACGAGGTCCTCGCGATAGCGTTTGAAGAACCCTTGCCACCGTTCAGCCGTGAACCAGCCGGGGAGATCCAGCAGGAGCAGGTCTTCGCCGCGTTCCGCCGCCAGCGGCCGCAAACCCGATACGGGATCGGGCTCTTCGTCGGTCGTGCGCCGCTGGCTGTCGAAAAACCGCTCGATCTGCTCCCTGTCCTCGGGCCGCGTCAACAGGCTGCCGGCGATGAGCGCCGCAAACCCGGCCACCATCGCCCAGCCGAACGGCCCCGGCTTCCAGGGATACACCAGCTTGTACGCCCCGGTATCGAGAAACGCGAACAGGTCACCGGATTGAACACGGGCGACCAGTTCCCGGAACGCCGCGGTCAGGGTCGAGAACGTCTCGGGACCCTCTCCGGCGCGGCAGGACATCAGGTAATTCAGCGCGTAGTAAGTCAGAAACGCGCCGAGCGTCGCCGCCCATGCCCCGTACCGGTTCGCGCGCTTCCACAACATGCCCCCAAGAAACATCACCCCCATCAGGGCGGCAATCGTCTCCGTAAACAGGAACGCGTCGAGGACCCGCTCGACGGCCACCGCGAATAGAATCCCCAGCAGCGTCAGGGCCAGGCCGGAAAACCG
>JAAYAQ010000227.1 GCA_012719295.1 Candidatus Hydrogenedentota bacterium
CACCGGCCTTGATTCTCTAAAATCACTATATCATGGATTAATGGAAAGATCAAGTAAAGTATCCATTTGTAAACAAATAACCAAGGTGCGAAAACCGCGCGGCTCGGGCGACGGCGCGTCCACGTGATTTGTTTACACTTCAGGGCAGTATTCGTGTACACTGAAGGTTCATGGAAGTGTAATCATACAGGGGGGATAGTTGCCCCATTGCCGGGACGGTAGCTCATGAAGAGAATCGCAGCCATACAAGAAAAGCTGGTGCGCTACGCGATTGGCCTGACGGCAGACAGCGCGTGCCTGGGGGTGGACGCGGCTCTGGTCCGCATCAAGGGCTCGGGGCCTGAAATGCTCATCAAAGTTGTGAAAGACAAGCATTTCCGGCATCCCCCCGGTTTGCAGAACCGGCTGCTTGCGGCGCGACGGAGCGCCCGCGACCTGGCGGTGCTGAGTTTTGAGCTGGGCACGGAGATGGCGGAGGTCGTGCTGGGCCTTCAGGAATGGGCCCAGTCGGAAAACATCGAGGTCGATTTTGTCGCCTCGCCGGGCTATACGGTGGCCCATATTCCGACGCGGGGCGCCGAAAGCGCCGCCGGGCGCCTGGCGATTGGGGACCCGAACGTGATCGCCTCGCAGACCGGGTTGCCGGTGGTGTCCGATTTCGCCGCCGCAGACATGGCGGTGGGCGGCCAGGGCAACGTGTTGCACCCGTACGCGGACTGGGTGCTGTTCAGCCGCCCGGATCGGGTCAGCGCGTGCCTGCATCTGGGCGGGTATGCGAGCCTGACCATCGTGACGCCGGAGCTGCACGAGGTGGTGGCGTTCGATGTGGGGCCGTGTCTGGCGAGCATCGACAGCTCGGTGCGCCTGCTCACGCACGCGACGCAGACGCGCGACCGCGACGGCGCCATCGCGGGCAAGGGCCTGGTGATTGACGAGTTTCTGGAATACCTGCTGAGTCATCCCTACTTCGCGCGGGTGCCGCCCAAAAGCACCAGCCACGACGAATTCGGTCCGGAAGAATACCTGCGGGACGCGCTGAACGGCCGGCGCGACCACTCGCTGGAAGACATGCTCGCGACGGTGACGATGGCGGTGGGCTACAGCATCACGCGGGCGTTTTCGCGGTTTGTGTACCCCAGCCACTCGGTGTCGCGCTTGATCCTCAGCGGGGAAGGTCTCCACAACCGCACGCTGATGCGCAACGTGAAGACGGGCATCAAAGAGGCGGTGGTGCGCAAGACCGATCGCTACGGCATTCCGTGCAATGTCGTGGACCCGCTCAGCGCCTGCATTCTGGGCAGTGAGGCCTTCTTCGGGAATCCGACCAACCTTCCCTCCGCGACCGGAGCCAAACGGCAGGTCACGACGGGGCGCATCACCATGCCCTGAGGGCCATTGCCCGGCCTATTTCGGGAGCGCCTGCTGCATCTCCACGATGGCGCGGGCGAGGGCGTCCCGCTTCTCCAGCATAACCGCGGGCTCGCGCGTATACGAGACAAGGTCCGGCACGACGGCGCCGAGGCTGGCCGCCGCCTGCACCCGGCCCAGCAGGGCCTTGTTCCCGGACTTTTCCACGCGCTTCTGCAGTTCCCGGAACAGCACCAGGTAGTCGTAGTCTTCGATGCCGTCGCGGACGGTTTCCCAGCGGATGGAAGGCGCCGGACCCGACGCCGACGGATACACGAGAAATCCATCCCCGTTGACGGGGGTAATGTCGAGCAGGCCCTGGCGGGGATCCCGCCCGTCGGGAAGGTAATTGATGCTCCAGTAATGCACGCCGCGGACGCCCAGCGCCCACACCTGCCAGAACAGGGCCCGGTGTTCGATGGCCGCGAAATCCACGAAAAAGTTGGCATACGGGCGCGACGGACTGTGGTTGAGGTAGACCCACACCTCGCCGCCTGCCGCGGCGCGTTCGAGAATGACTTTGCCGTTGACCGTGTCGAACATGGGCAGGTGAACGCACCAGGTCTGGGCGGCGTCGGAGAGAAACGGCTGGAGACCGTACGTGGAGACCATCATGGGGATGTCCGGGGCGGTGTCGAGCCAGGTCTGCATGCGCTCAAACAGGCGGGGCCACGCGGGCTGGGGCGGTTCGTCACCGATGTGCGAGAAGACTTGTCCGGCCAGGCCGTGTTTCGTGACGAACGCGTTGGCCAGGGCAAGCTGCGCGGGCACGTCCAGCAGCGACGCCGGGACCTCGTGCGTGCTTGCGCCGCCCTGGCGCAGGATGGCGAGCCGCTTCTCGTAGGCGGCCAGGCTGGCCTCGTAGTCGGCGCTTTCGGAAGGCAGGGCGGCCAGCTCGCGCAGGGTTACCCGGTGGTCGAGCGCGTCGCGCAGGTACGCGCTCTCCAGCGCGGCGGCATCGCCGGAAAAGCCCATGCGCGCACACACGTCGAGCGCGCCCTCCCGCCAGAACCCGAAATCGGTCTTGAGGGCGGGAATCACGGGCAATTCGAAATCGTACACGGTGGCCTCGAGCCAGAACTCCACCGGCCCGGCATTTGACGATACGATTTGCGCCAGCCCGCGATATATCCCCGGCGGGGTGCCGGGCGGCGCGTAAACCGTCAGCCAGAGGGGCGTGCAGGCGCCGCCCTCGGCCATGAATGGCGCGAGCGGCTCGAGCGGATCCGGCCAGCTCCCCGTGGGGCCTTCAAAATGGCTCGGCACCGCCACGGGACAATACCCGACGCGGTAGGCGCGGATATGCCCGGCCGCGATTCGGGCGTTCGTGGCGGTGTTTACGAGGTCGGGGACGTCGAGCGTCACGTCGAGCCAGTTCCTGCCCTCGGGGGGACGCAGCACCACCTGCACGGATTCCCGCTCGTTGCGGGCGAGGCTCACGCGCGCCACCGCGTCGAGCGTCCCCGTTGGAACGGGCTGGTCGTCCCGAAAAATCTTGTTCAGGGCGGGCTCCACCCAAACCGCCGCGTCTCCGCCGGCGGCCATCGCGCGTTTCAAGGTGCGGGGTTGGCGGTCCAGGGCGTGGGGGGCCCGTGTCCAGGCCTCCATGGCCCACGCGGACGCCTTCCCGACGCAGAACTGGGTGTCCATCGCGCCGTGCGGGGCCTTCAGGCCCTCGCCGATGTCGAGCGACGCGCCGCCGGTCTCGAACAGGGCGATCAGGTCATAGGGACCGTCCGCCGGGGCGGTCCATTCGTACGAGCACCGGACCACCGTGTTGGTGTCCAGCTCGAACTGTTTGGGTTCGAGTTTCCAGACGCGGCCATTCGGGGCGAGGATCGAGGTCTTGATGACCAATGGCGGCAGTTTCTGGGCCCCGGCCAGGTGGAGGATGAGGCGGCCGGGCTCGTAATCCACCTGGGCGGCGAACTCGGTGGTGGCGAAATCGACGTGGGTCAACCCCCGAACCAGGTTGATGCGGTAGGCCGATTCCCAGGCGCTTTTCGCCTTGAACAGGCGGGGCACGTACGCGGCCTGCACGGCGCAGTGGTCGTCATTGACCGCGGGCTCGACCAGAAAGGAATGGAGGTTCTCGGCGTCGAATACCGCGTACACGGTTTCGCGCGCCTGCGTGTCGGTAACGGCAATCCAGTTCCGCGATGCGGGATAGTATCCGGCATCTTTGATGGCGCGAACGCCCTGGAGGGTGGGCACATCGATGCGGTCCGCGGCATCCAGGGCGCCGCCCGGAGCGAGTCCCGCGCGTATCCAGGGCGCGACCCACTGGTCCTGGTCCCCCGTGTTCTCGACCGTCCATCGCACGCGCAGAGAGGCCTCGTTCGGGATGGGTTCGATCAGGCGGGTGCTCTTCAGACCAGTGATGTTCGGACCATCGCCGTCGTAGGCATACCGGAGAACCGGGCGGCCGGGGACGTCGTCCAGCACTTCGAATTTGACGTTCAGCCGACGGTTGGGGACGTAGAAACTGCCAATCCCGAACCCTTCCTGGAGCAGCCCGCCGCCTCCCGCGTGATTGCGCGGACTGTTGAGCAGGCCGAACCAGGACACGGTGCCATCGCCGTCCGCCGGCAACACCACCTTGAGATGGGACGTCTCGATCTCGACGTCGTCGGCGCCCACCGGCGCGGCGGCCGCGCCGAAACACTGCAGCCCGGCGGCAAGAACGCATAAAACAAGCACTGGGGTACGGCGCATGGTATGGGGCCTCCTGTCGCGCGCGGTTGGGAACGGGGGGATTTTACTAAACGCGGCCGGCGGAACCAACGTTGCATCATGTACCCTCAAACCGCCGTCTGCGAATGGTCCGCAACAACAGTCCTCCCTGTCCTCATGCCGGCCTGCCCTCCAAAGCCGTGCACCCCTGAACTGAACACCTTGAGTTTTCGCGCGTACTGCCGTTTCTCTTGGGAGGCTGCCAGCAGCCCGGCGGTCAGATTCTCCGGGGCAGCCACTGCGGGTGGTCGGCGCCACGGTCATCCAGTCCGTTCGTGAGCAGGCGGGGATTGTGTCCGTCGGCTTGTGCAACCCACAGTCCGGGGACGCCGCCGGTCATGGCTCTGCAGAAGACGATATGCGTACCGTCGGGCGATTCGCGTTGCCGGAAATCCCATACGGGCGGGTCGGACTGGGTCAGGCGCGTCGATTTGCCACTCTTGGGGTCGATGCGGCAGATCTCTGTGCCGCCGCGCGCGAGGTCCGGTTTGTACTCGCGGTTAAAATGGTCGACGTCGGGACGATTGGGCTGGTATTCCCAGGCCACATTGGAGCCGGGAAGCCGGCAGGAGCAGAGGACGGCGCCGTCGCGGGTCCAGACGGGGACGTTCGAGCCGCCGCCGCGGTTGTCGGGATTGCCGTAGGTGGCGCCGAACCAAAGGGACTGCCCTTCGGTCAAGGTGCGAAGTTCCGAGCCGTCCGGGCGCGCCACGCAGAGGTCGGACCAGTCATGGCCGGGGTCCTGCCGGTACAGACAATCCTGAAATGCGAGCCACTGGCCATCGGGCGACCACTGCGGGCAGAAATAGAGGTGGTCGGGGTGGCCTGCGACCAGGGTGCGGCTGCCGCCTTCGGTGTCGCTGGTCCAGATCTGGTAGCCGGAGGGTCCGGCGAGGTGACAGGCCACGCGGCGTCCGTCAGGGCTGAGGTCAAACCCGTAGGGCACGCCTTCGCCAAGCCGGGTGAACTCGCGGGCGTCGCTGCCGTCGAGTTTCATGTTGAACACCTGGGCGCCCTCGTCGCGGACAACCTGTACGAGGAGGCGTTCGTCGTTCAGGAGAAGTTGGGGCGTGTAGAAGACCGCGATACGCTCGCGATTGGCCACCTCGGTCAACGAACCATTTCCGAATTCGCAGACCCACAGGTGGGTGGGGGTCTTGTGATAATACTCGGCGAATGGCCTGCCGGGCCCATCTCGGCGGGCTTCCATGCTGAGGAGGAGCATCCGGCGCCCGTCGGAAAAGAAGCCGCCGGGCTGCCAGGTGACCTGCCCACGCACGTCGAACTCAAAGTAGCGCAGACCGGTTCCATCGGCGTTTATCAGGCCCGTTTTCCCCTGCGAAGTGAAGAGAATGCGGTCCTGCGAGAGATTCGCGGAGCCGGTCTCCTGGCAGCGCGCGTTCCTGGCCTCGGCGAATGCCATTGAGACCAGCATCGCGGTGGTCAGGAACCGGCGGCGGCTGAATCGTGCGCTCATCGGGGCATCTCCCCCGGGGGCGGATTGCGCGTTACCCCGGTGGTTTCCGGGACCGCCGCTACTTCGTACCAGCGACCTTAATCCATTCCTTGGGTTCGAGCTTGCCCTCGATGTGCTTGTTTTTGAGGACCGCTTTGAACTCTTCGAAGTCTTTGCCTTCGGGGGGGAGACGGAAGATCTCGCCGGCTTTCGCGCGTTCGAGGCGTTTTTTGGCGTAGATGCGCTCGACAACGGTCAGGGTCAGGTTCGACTGGTCCGGGTTGAGCCGGACGATTTCCGTGTAGAGCTCTTTGCGGTCGTTGTTCTCTTCGTGGACGAGTTTCTGGATGTCGTTCTTGCGCCCGGCATCTGCTTCGAGGGCGTCGTTGGGCCGGAGTTCGATGTAGCCGCGGTCGTTTTCACCCACGAGTCCCTGTTTTTTCAGGGCTTCGATCTTGGGAAACCGCTCTTTGAGGCGCACGGCGATCTCTTTCATGCGGGGGGAATCTTCCTTGAGGGTGGCCGCGTGGGCCTGCCGGATGGGGTTGATGGCCTGAAGGAAGGGGCCGATGACGCTGCTTTCGCCCGGCGCTTCGGCGGGCTGCACCGCGGGGGGCGTCTCCGACTCGCCCTCGATGAAGTCGAGGACGCTATCGGCCTGCTGTTCGATATGCCGGATGTCGACCGTGATATGGGCGTCGATCTTGTGCTCTGTCCGGAGGGCGCATCCCATTACTGCAATCACGGCCGCCGCGGTCAATCCAACAAGGATCCGTTTCATAAGACGCACTCCTGTGTTTTGAATACATGACGAATGTCCGCCCGGACTATTCGTTTTTCTGCACCGGCTGGTCACTCTGTTGTACGGGTTCCGAACGGATGTTTTCAATATCTTCGAGCCGTGCCTCCTGTTGAAGGGCCAGGATCTGGCGCATCGAGCCTTCATCGACATTAACATCGATTTTGAGATTAAGATTCGCGCTGCGGAGGTCGGCCGTCCCCGCCAGTTTGTTTCCGGCCCATCCCAGGTCCAGCGAGGCGCTGTCGAAGGCCCGCCACGCGGCTTCCCCGAGGACCTCCGTGCTGATGCGTTCAATGCTCTGGGCGCCGGGCACGTCGCGCAGGTATTCGAGCAGGATGTTCTGGAGAAGGGCCTTGTTCATGGCGAAATCGCCCGACGAGACCAGCTTGACGGTCGCATCCCGCAGGCCGTCCGGCGTAAGTTGCGCTGCGATACGGCCTTGCGCCAGTCCCTGAAGACCGTATTCGGGCGGCACCATCTTTTCGGAGAACTGCGCCAGATCGACGTTGCGGAGCCGCATGTCGACCGTAACCACGGGGGAGTCCCCGGACAGGTCCACCGAGGCGGTGCCCCGGAGCGTGCCTCCGAACACCTCGCCGGCGACGGGATTCAGGCCGATGACGGTGTCTCTCATGGTCATGGGAGCGGTGATATTCATCATGGGCACCCCCGCCAGGGCGCATTTGACGACATTCACGTCCGCGCTGGCGGTGATGGCCTGATCCACCCGGAGATGCCCGGCAGCCGCGATGCCGCCAAGGGCCACGCTCGACCCGCCCGTCACCAGCAGCGGCGCTTCGAGGCGGTATTCCGACGTGATGACGAGGTGATCGCTCCAGGCCATGCTGCCGCCGCCCTGGATGCTGCCCTCGATGGATTCGAGCAGGCCGGCGTCCACGAGCAGGCGAAGCTTCGAGGTGAACGCGTACGGCCCGCTCACCTGAAACGGAGAGAGCGTCAGGGCCGCCTCGTTCACGTTCAGGCTGGAGCTGTCGCCGTACGTAAGGGCGAGGTCGCGAAGGGTTCCCGTGCCCTTGCTCAGCGCCAGACGCGCCGTGCCGGCCAGGTGAAACGGGGCTTCGTAGAATGAGAAGTCGCCCCACTGGAGATAATCGGTTTGGGCGTCCAGCGCCACGGTCAGCAGGCCGTCGCGCAACGTTACGGGCGCCTGATACCGGACTTCCGCGCCGACGCCCAGTTCGGACGCCAGGGGCGACACCACCGGGAACGCGGCCTTGCCCTTGAGGGTGCCCTCAAATTCGAGCGGGGCCAGATTCATCCGCCAGCCGCTGCTTTCAACCGCCAACGCCTCCTCGGCCGTGACGGCCAGACGGGCGCCGGAGAGGGTGGCGTCCGCCAGATTCCAGCGAAAAGCGGCTTCGATGGCTGCCGGCAGAGGCGCCAGCAGATCCGTCCCCCAGGGCCCCGAAGCGGCTTCCAGGGCGGTCGTGACGTCGATGCCGCCGCTGCGCATCGTGGCCGACAGCGTCCCCGAGACACGGCGCGCCAGGACCGCGGGCAAGGGTGCCCAGCGCGTCACCGACGCCAGTCGCGCCGGCTCGACCGCGTCGAGCGTCGCGTCCACCCGCAACGGAGAGGCCGGGCCCGCCGAGAACGCCGCCGCGATTGATCCCTGTTCGAGTGGCACGGTGACATCGCCTGTAACGGTCCGGGGTTCGCTGAGAACGCCGCTGGCCACCGCCCGGACGGGTCCCGTGAACGGGCTGCCGCTCCGGAATCCGGGCGTCAGCGCGACGGACGCATCGAAGTCCGGGCGCCGCACCGTAGCGCTTGCCTGCGCGGAAATCCGTTCGAGGGCCGGGACCGTGTCGAGCCAGGCGTGATACTGGACGGGAAGCACGCCGAGGATTTCCGTGCGCGGCCAGTCCGCGAGCGCGAGCGACGCAGTGACGGCGTTCTCCGCAAACGTCGCCGCGAGTTGCAGGGGCAGAACCTCGTTGACGGTCATCTCGGCGGTGTAGTCTGGATACTCGCCATCCGCGGTGAGGCCGAGCGACACCATGCTCCATGCGGAATCGCCCTCGCCGGCGCGGAGATTCGTGGCCTGTGCGTCAAGGCGCGCGGCGGCCGGCGCGAACCGCCCGGTCCGCGAGGCATACACGCCGTCGACGCGGGCATCACTCACGGCAAGCGAGCCGATGGTCACGGGAACGCCCAGCCCCGGCAGCACGACCGTCTTTTCGCCTTCGCCGAGGATCCGAAAATCGGGGACGGCAGCGGCGATGGTCACGGCGTCCCCTTCAAACCGCGCCCGGGCCGTGGCGTCGACCTCCGCCAGGTTGGGGAGGCTGACGCGGCAGGTGTCGAGCACGGCCAGAGCACCGTCGCGCGAGGCCGCAATGTGCACGGAGCCCCCGTCGAGGCTCGTGGCGAATCCACTGAACGGAAGTTCCACGCGGCCGGTGAGCGAGCCGCCCCGCACCTCAAGCGAGAAGTTCTCGAGCGACACAAGCGCGCAGTCCGCGGAGACTCCCGCCAGGCGGGCCACCAGGGAGGGCAACTCCGCCTGAGCCTCGAACTCGCCCAGGGAGACCCGTTCCGGCATGAACACCAGCGGCGCCGCCCCGCCCGGTCCGCCGCCCGCCGTCATGGCCTCGATGCGGGCGAGCAACTCCGCATCCACCCGGACAGCCGCGCGCTCGGCCGTCACGGCTTCAATCCGGCGCCCCGTCTCGGGGAACAGGCGGTAGACTACGGTCAGGTTCTGGACTTCCAGCACGGGCAGCGTGTCCGGCGCCTGCGCACGCACCTGAAGCCGCGCAATACACAGGCTGGGATAGAGGTCCACCCCTTCGACCTGCGCGGCAAATCCCGTCGCGCGGCGAATGGCATATTCCAGGACACGGGGCTGGGGATACCCGCTGGCGAGCGCCAGCGCCACGAGTCCCAGAAACAGAAGGCCCGCAAGCAGCACGCGCCGTAGCCATCGCCTCGTGCGAACGGCTGCGGGCGAAGGCCCGGGTTTCGGGGTCGTTTCATCCATGTACGCGGTTATCCGCCGGGGGACGCGCCCTCGACGACCTGCACCTTGATCTGGCCGATGATCGGAATGAGCTTGGCCTGGTGAAACAGGTCGCCCTCGGCCAGTTTGATGTGGGTGACGTCCGCGAGGGGCTGATTGAACGTCGGATCCACGTCGATCCATTTGCCGACCCATACCGTGGCCCACTGGTGGAAGTAGAATCCGGACCGCGCGCCTTCCACGTAAATCAGCCCCGCCACTTCGCGCGCGGGGATGCCCGCCGCGCGGGCCAGACCAATGAACAGCACGCTGTGTTCCGTGCAGTCGCCTTCCATGTGGTCCAGCACCTCGAGCGCGTTGCTCAACTGGGCCGAGAACGTGGTGCGGACGTTGTCATAGACCCAGTCGCACAGCTTCGTGGAGACGGCGAGGGCGTCGGTTTCATCGCCCGCGATTTCCCGGGCCTTTTCGATGAGCCTGGGGTCCTCGCTCTGGATGAAGACCGACGGTTTGATCCAGGCCTGGACCGCCGGTTCGGCGATCGGCAGGGTGGCGGGCTCAAAACCGTCCAGCGAGATCAGGTGTGCCGAGAACTCGAAGGCCCCGTCCTTGGGCGCGAGATACTGGCGTTCGTCATTGAACAAATGAGCTTCCGTGAGGGGCCCGGTGATGCGCAGTTTAAGAAACGGGCGTTCGCGGGGCTTTTCGATGGCCGTATCGATCAAGGCCGCGTTGGACACGATGACGTCGTTGCTGTAATTGACGTCTTTGGCGATTTCCTCGGGTTCCAGGCGCGTCGTGATGAGCCCCGCCACCTCGTCCTCGAGCGTGGTGCCGTCCTGCGCGACGTAGGAAATGGAGTCAATGCCCATATCCACGAGCGAATTCTTGATCTTGTAGACCTTGGTGGGCACGCCGTCGAAGATCCGCTCCTCGATGGCGATGACCTTGCTGACGCCGCCAATCTCCTGGCGGTACATGGGCTCGAAGATGGTGTAGTGCAGTTCGCTGCCGATCTCCCCGCCGTTCTGGATCAGCTCGATCTGCTTGAAGGCGTCGCGCAGGGATTCGCTGGGGCGAGGCAGTTCGACCTCCAGGGCCTCGCCGCCGACCACGCTGCGCATAAGCAGCGTGCCGCCCCGCACGATGGCGTCGAACTGCGATTCGGCGCCGAGGGTTTCGACGCGGGTCTTGACCTCGCTCAAGGCGCCGTCGGGCGCGTAGGTGCGCTCGCTGAAGATGCGCATATCCTGTTTGACGCCTTCCATGGTGATGCGGAACTGGGCATCCTCGCTGACCATGACGCTGCCGTCGTCTTTTTTGACGACATTGTTGACGGCATAGCCGGATTTCTGGCCGGACATGTATACCCCGTACCAGGTTTGGCCCACGAGCGAGGAAATATCGAGTTCCTGCGCCACCAGCAACCGTGGAAATAGGCTTAGCGATACCATGAGAATCAACCGTTTCATTCGCATGTTCTCCGGAACAGCGCGTTCTCCGTTGGTGTCAGCGGTCTGTGCGGCCGCACCCGTGCACCAGAGCAGCGGCCGCCGGGCATTGTACCGAATCCCCGCCCATTATGAAATGTCACCGGGGGTGGCCGGAATCGGTCGCTCCGCCCGGCGGCGCCGGAACCCGGGCGAGTCGTTGCTCCGGCCCGCTTGCCGGGGATTCCGGCGGTGGTGTTGGGAAATACCTGTAGAATGCCCGCGGGTTACATTATAATCGCCGCAACGATACCGGGCTTCCGTCGACAAGGAGAGTCGCTTTGAGAGCAAGCATGAAGTGGTTGGCGCCGTTGGCGCTGGCGGCCGCGGGATGCGCCACGATGGGCGGCCCCGGCGAGCACGCCGTGATCAGGGCGAAAAACAAGGTCATTCCGTCGCTGGTCCACATCCGTCCCGTGAAGGAGAGCTTTGCCAGCGGCCAGAAACAGGAATACGTGGTGGAAGGCAGCGGCTTCATCATCTCGCCCGACGGCTACGTGGTGACAAACGAACACGTCGCGGGCGACAGCACCCAGGTGCGCTGCGTGCTCTTTAACCGGGACGAGATCGACGCGGAAGTGGTCGGGACGGACCCGTACACGGACATCGCCGTCTTGAAACTGAAGGTCGACGAGGCAAACCTGCCGGCCGCGGAACTGGGGAATTCGGCGCACATCGAGCCCGGACAGACGGTGCTGGCGCTGGGCAGCCCCCACGGCCTGTCGCGCTCGATATCCAAGGGGATTGTGAGCGTCACCGACCGCTACCTGGGTGAGGAGGGGCCGCGGCCCGCTCCGTATAACACGTGGATCCAGACGGACGCGGCCATCAACCCCGGCAACAGCGGCGGACCGCTCGTCAATCTCAAGGGCGAGGTCATCGGCATCAACACCCGAAAACTCTCGGGAGCGGACAACGTCGGGTTTGCCATCCCTGTGAACGCCGCCCGGGAAGTGATCGGCGCCATCATCGAACACGGCCACGTGCCGCGAAGCTGGATTGGGGTCCGGTTGCAGGAAATGACCAGCAAGACCGACGACCCCTCGCAGCGCGGCGTGGTGGTCGCGGATGTCGACCCGCTGGGGCCCGCCGCCGCGGCCGGGTTCGCTCCGGGCGACGTGATCGTCGCGGTGAACGGCGAACCGGTTCACGCCCGGTTTGAGGAAGACCTTCCGCTGGTTCTCAAGCGCGTCGCCGACCTGCCGATCGGCTCGCCGGCGACCTTCTCGGTGCGCCGGGGGGAAGAGACGCAGGACATTGCGGTGGTCACCATGGAGGAGAGCGACTATAAGGGCGAGGAGGTGGAATTCGCCGAATGGGGGTTTACCGCGGCCGACCTGACGCCCGCCATTGTGCAGGCGGCACGCCTGCCGTCAAGCCGGGGCATCGTCATCGCGGGCGTCGAGGTGGGCACCGTGGCCGCTGAATCCGGCCTCCGGCAGGGCGATATCGTGCTTAGTGTGGACGGAGAGGAAATCGCCAATCTCGCCGAGTTTCAGGAACGCTACGACGCGATCAACGACGCGGGGAAGCGTCTCGTGCTGCTGGACGTCAAGCGAGGCGCGCTGACCCGGTTTGAACTGCTGAAACTCGAACCCGGCGCCGAAAACGGAGACGAGGCGGCGGGCGAGGTCATACTGGACGAGGAAGACGGTGAAGAACCCAACGGAGAAGAACCCAATGAGGACGAATAGCCTCGTTGCCCTCTGGATCGTGACCGGGCTGGCGGCGGGCCTCGCGGCGGCCCCCGCCGCGGAAGAGGCGGGCGCCTTTTCCCCCGCGTTTATCGCGGCACAGCAGAAAGCCATCGCCCCGGCCATCTGCCTGCTTAATTTCACTGCCGAAGTGGAATCGCAGCGAACCGGCGAGACCCAGAAACGGTCGACCCGCGCGCTGGGGCTCATCGTATCGCCCGACGGACTGGTCATGACGCACGGCCACATGCAGTCCGACAAATCCGATCCTTCCAACATCCGTGTTGTCGTGGGAGAAGGCGAAGAGGACAAGGAATATGACGGCGTTTTCCTCAAGAAGCCGGACGACATCAACGTCTGTTTTGTGCGGATCCAGGGTGAGGAAGGCGAACGGTTCCCCTGCGTCACCTTCGCTTCGGACGGAAACCTGGGCCTCGGCGAACAGGTGCTGCTGTTCGGGATCATGGGCGAGACGCTCGATTTCGCCCGCGGAGCGCTCACGCGCATGATCAGCGCCGTGATTGAAAAACCCCGCACGACGTATTGCATCGACGAAGCCATCCCGTTCGGCTACGTGGGCGCGCCGGTGATCGATTCGCGGGGCCGCATTGCCGGCGTGGTGGGCTACGACCTCGCGCCGACGGAAGGCGGGGAGCTCTACGTGCGCAGCGGCCATCCGCTGGTCTACCAGGCGCCGCTGTTCGCGAAGTACATCCAGAATCCGCCCACCGAAGACACCCTCGAGGCCGACCAGCCCATCGCGTGGATCGGCGTGTTCAGCCAGCCGCTGACGGACGACCTGGCCGAGTATTGGGGATTGCCCAAGAAGGGCGGCGTCGTCATCTCCACGGTGGTTGAGGGGTCGCCCGCCGAGGCCGCCGGTATCCAGCGCGGCGACGTGATCACCAGTTTCGACGGCATGCCCATGCGCGCCAAGAAAAACAGCGAGATTGTCGGTTTCACGAAACTCGTGCGCGAAACCGATGTGGGCCGCGAGATCCCGGTCAAGATCCTGCGCAGCGGCCAGCCGGTGGACATTAGCATCGTGCTCACCGAACGGCCCGTTTCGGCCAAGGACGCCGAGGAGTTCGTTGAGGAGACCTTTGGCCTGACCGTGCGCGCACTCACGACCGACGTGCGGATACTGCTCAACCTGCCCGACGAAACCCAGGGCGTGATTGTGCGCCGGGTGAAATCCGGGAGCTGGGCGCATCTGGCCGGCATGCGGCCCGGGGTCATCGTCCTCCGTTTCGGCGAATATCCCGTGACCAGCATCGGGGAATTCGAGGCCGCCGTGAATAAGGTCAAGGAAGCGCGGCCCGCCGAAGTGCCGGTGTTCTGCCGGGTGGGGGCGCGAACCGGGTTCTTCCGGCTTCAGCCCCGCTGGGAATAGCCCATGCGCCGTCTGGTGGGCAGCGCGGTGGCGATCCTGGCGGCCGGCGCCGCGCTGACGGGATGTTCCGCGCCGCCGGCCGAGAGCGGAGAAGACCTCAAGGCCCGGGCCGAGTTCCTCGTGCTCGAGGAACAGTGGGCCGAGGCCATCTCCGTGTTGAAGGAGTACCTGATCCGGCACCCCGAAGATTCCGGCGCGCACTTCTATCTCGGGCGCTGCTGGCTCAACGTCGCCGAATTCAACGGCCGCGAAGGCCCGTGGCTGGTGCTCGCGGAAGGCGAGCTCCGGCTGGCCCGCCAACTCTTTTACGCCCAAGGCAAACGCAGCACGATCAAGCGGTTTCCGGACACCTATTTTGACATCATCTGCAACATCGAGCGCGCCAAGGTCTACCTGCGGCAGTTGACCTTTGTCATCGACCACCCCGGACAGCTGGCCGGAGCAACCCTGGAGAGCATTCTCGCGAGCCTCCAGCAAGCCGTCGACGACGCCAAGGCCATCGACCCCGCCGCGCCGGATGTGGTCAACCTGGAGAACCTCCTCAAGTCGCTGACCGACGATGGGCCTGCCCCCCAACCCCGTGCGGGTGCCGGAACGGCCATCTGAGTGAGGAACCAGGCGCTGCGTTGAAAACCCGGGACTGACCCACGCGGGCCGCATGACGCGGCAAGCTGGGGCGTGTCTCAAGAGTTCGTCCGGTGTGGGACCGGCGCCCTCGCCAGTCATCCGAACGGGGACACGTTGTCGCGCCGCGGGCGAATCGAGTCCCGCGCTAAACCCCAGGCTATTCCAGGTCGCCCTTTCAGGGCTGCAGGAACGGGGGCACAATATCGCCGTGTCGGGGCTGCCCATCCGCTTCCCCTTGTAGGCGCAGCCCCCGTGGCTGCCCATCC
>JAAYAQ010000035.1 GCA_012719295.1 Candidatus Hydrogenedentota bacterium
CAGCGCGACCGCCTCGCACCCCTGGCGGCGGGGGTATCGCCGAATACGCTCCTCGTCCCCCCGCCGGGGCTCGTGGCCGTGTCGGGGAACCTGAACAAGCCTCTGGTCGAGGTCTGGCGCGCGCTGGGCGCGGCATTCGGAAGCGGCGACGAAGCGGGGCTTTTCTCGGAAAGCCGCCTGACCCTGTGGGAAACGTGGCCGGAAGAGGGGCCGCCCTCCGTGCCCCAGCTCATCGCGTCGGTGCTCGGGCCGCTGGGGCCGGGCTGGCGCATCGCGCTGCAGGAGGTCGACCTCAATGAGTGGTTCCCGGTGCCCGTGTTCGCGGGCACGTTCGACCTGCCGCAGGGCGACGCGTCCGGGTTTCTCGGCAGCCTCCCTTCCGCCCCGGACAATGCCCTGGCGTGGGAGTCGTATCCGCGTTATGACGCCGCCGCCGGGACCCTGCGCATTCCGATGATCGCGGGACCGTCGCTTGAACCCATCGCGGCGCCTTACGGCGAGGCGCTGCTGGTCTGCAGCAGCGCGCCCGTTGCCACAGACGTGCTGGCGGCCGAGCCCGCCTTGAGGCCTCTCGAACAGCCCGGGAACCTCTATGTGCGGCTTCAGCCGTCGGCCTGTGCCCGCACCATCACGGATACCCTGGAGCTTCTTGTGCGTGAGAACATCCTGAAAGAAAAAGCGGCGCAGGATTTCCACAGCGCCTTCGACACGTGGCTGTATGGCGCGCAACGGGTTTCGGAGGCCGCCGGACTGATTGCGTACGAGGACGGGAG
This sequence comes from Candidatus Hydrogenedentota bacterium, assembly GCA_012719295.1. GTDB lineage: Bacteria > Hydrogenedentota > Hydrogenedentia > Hydrogenedentales > SLHB01 > UBA2224. Next base: position 774 of record JAAYAQ010000035.1, read on the forward strand.
ACTGACGGCGGATCTCGTCGTGATTTGCGCGCCGGCGATGTAGGCCATGGGGCGGATAATTCGCGCGACAGTCTTGCTGTGGCGCCGGAACGGATAAGGCATATGCCCGATCAAACCAGAGAAGAGCATCCGAACGACGTCACTCAGCCGCACGCGGAGCTCGCTGCCGCTGACGGCGAAGCCATCATCGTCGACGAAGCCACCGACGGCATCCTGCGCCTGCATCTCGACATGTTCGAGGGCCCGTTCGAAGTCCTGCTGTATCTGATCAAAGTGCAGGAAATCGACATCTTTGACATCCCGATCGTCACCATCACGGAACAATACCTCGGTTTTTTGGAATTGATGCGGGAGGAGAACCTGGACGTTACCGGCGAGTTCCTGCTGATGGCCGCCACCCTGATTCAGATCAAGTCCCGGATGCTGCTTCCGCCCGACCACGATCCGCAGGAGGACGACGAGAGTTTCGAGGAGGAAGACCCCCGCATCGAGCTGGTGGAAAAACTCATCGAGTACCGGCGCTACCGCGATGTCGCGGCGCGGCTCGAATACCTCGAAAACGAGCGCGCCCGCTGGTTCATGCGCAATTCGCCCCCGGAGATCGAGCCCGACCCGGACGAGGAGGAGGAACTCCTCGAAGTGACGCTGTTCGACCTGATCGAGGCGTTCCGGGGCGTCGTGCGCTTCTTTTCCGAGGACATTTTCCACACGGTTCAGAGCGAGGAATCGTCTGTTGACGAGAAGATCGAGTACATCGAGAACGTGCTGAAGCGGGACGGCAGCCTCGCATGGAAGGATCTGCTCGAGCAGTGCCGCAGCCGGGTCGAACTTGTCTGCTGTTTTCTGGCCATCCTGGAACTGTGCCGGATGGGCCGTCTTCGCGCCCACCAGCATGGTCCGTTCGGGGAGATCCGCCTCTTCGCGGCCAAACGGGAGCCCGCCGCATGAGGTGGTGGCCCTGGCGCCGGCCGCGCGACCTGGGACAGCGCGGGGAAGACCTCGCCGTTCGCTATCTGCGCCGCCAGGGATACGTTATTCTCGGGCGCAACCGCTGTTTCGGGCGGTACGAGATCGACATCATCGCGCAGTCGGGCGACACCGTGGCGTTCGTCGAGGTAAAGACGCGCCGGAGCGATGATACGGCCGACCCCGAAGACAACGTCGGCTATGTTAAACAGCGCCACATCCGCCGCGCCGCCTGGCAGTATATCGACGAGCGCAACGACCCCGACCTTTACTACCGTTTCGACATCATCGCCGTGCTGATCCCGGAAAAGGGGGAGCCCGATATCCGCCACATACCCGACGCCTTTGGCGACGAGTGACCGAGCGGCTACTGGATGTCGGGCATGCCGATGGGCTCGCCCGCCAACTGCATGCGCTGGCGCTCCGGGTCGTAGGCGCCGTAGAAGATCGCGTTGGCATCGATCCAGGCCGCCAGGCGCCGCCATTCATGAGGCTCGAGCGTCACGTCGTGGTGCCCGTCACCGAGCATCGCCAGCAAGCGGCTCCCGCGCGCCCCGTAGAGGCCTCCCGGCGGCGTCACCTGGATCTGGTTGCGTGCTCCGAACCGCGGCACGAGCGCCTTGGCGGCGTTTTCGGCGTTGGTGCCGGGGCCGTCGAAATTCGCCCCGCCGCACAACGACCAGTACGATCGCGTGAACGCTTCCTGCGGCGCGGCCGTGAGATCCAGGCCGCCCGCGGGCGCTTCGCCGCTGTGGCACGCGACGCAGTGCCGGTCCAGTACCGGCTGCACCACCCTCACATACGAGAAGGGGCCTGCGCCGAATTCCTCGGGCTGAATCGCCGAAGGCGCGCGCCGAAAGGCCTTTCCTCCCGGCGGCGCGGTCATGCGGTTCTCATGGCAGCCCACGCACGAAACGCGCTCGCCTGGCTGAACGTACGTGACCGTGCGCATGGTCTGGTAGGCGAAGCCGTGTTCGTCCAGGGCCTGGAACAACAGCGGTTTCTGCGCGGGCACCGTGAAGCAGGCCGAGCCGTCTTCTTCCACCGGCACGGTCCCCAGGAGCGCGCGCCCGTTCTCCTCGTGCGCCAGGCCAATCGGCGGCGTGTTGGCGACGACGGTCAGTTTCGGGAAGATCTGGACGATGCGCAGTTGCTTGATGGCGCCGCGCGGCACGTCGCCCAGCCCCTGGTATACATCCATGAGCGCCACCTCGCCGGTCGGGGGCGGGTTCTCGGGCAGCTGGCTCGGCAACACGGGCGGCGCCGGCCGCGGCCGCAATGGACAGGGGTTCGTCGAACCAATATCCAGGTCGCGGTACAGCAGTTCGCGGTTGCCGGACGCGTCGAGCAGGTAGAGCCCCAGGGCATTCGGGGCGTTGGCGCCCGGTTCCCAGACAAGTGGCGTCGGACTGTACGCCACGAGAAAACAGGTTTCCGACAGGGGCCACGGCGCCGCGTAGTACTCCCGGATATCGGTCGATTCCGCTTCGGGGAAGGGCACCTGAGGCGTGATCCGCGTCAGGGCTTTTTCGCCGTTGTTGTTCACGGCGGGATCAAGTACGACAATCGAGCCCCCCGTGATCGAGTGGTGCGCCGAGGCGGTGAACACGATCTTGTTCGAGCCGGGCACCGGCTGCAGCTGGAACGCGCAGTGCGGGCTCGCCGTAGCGTTCCCCCACACGGCCACGGGGTTCGTGCCGTCAGGGCGCGTGGCCCACACGTTCTGGTGCGTTACCGCGTCCCGGTCGATATAGTCCCAGCGGCTGTACAGAATGCGCCCCGTATGGGCCACTGCCGGGAACCACTCGTTGGTATCGTGCCACGAGAGCGTGCGCAGGTTGCTGCCGTCACCCTCCATGCGGTGTAGCGTATAGACGTGCCAGCGGGGACTGAACTGCGCGCCGAAACACCGCGCGTATCCCTTGCGCCGGGTTGAGCAGAACGCAATGCCGCCATCGGGCAGATACGTGGGCATCAGGTCGTCGAACGGGCCGCTGGTGAGCTGGCGCAACCCGCTCCCGTCCGTGCGCACTTCGTAGACGTGGTAAAAGCCCGAGTCGGAGACGTTGTCGAGACGGTCGATATTCACCTCGCCTTCAGGACATTGCACGTACGAAAACACAATGCGCTCCGCGTCGTACGAGATGCGGGGCTCGAGAAGGTTGCCCCCGCTCAAGCGGTCTCCGAGCAGGTCGCGGGTTTCGAGCGAATAGCCGGGGCGTTCCAGGACAAACAGGCCGCCGCCCGGCCGTGCCCGCCACCCGAAGTACTGCATGACCAGGTGGCTGTACGAGGTCGGAACGCGTTTGCAGAACAGCAGCGGCCCGAACTGCATCAGCGGATTCGAAAGCGCCAGACGGCGCTTCATCGCCCTCACCCGCACATATTCGGCGTCGAGATTTTCCAACGTCATCGGCGCCATGCCCTGCGCATCCACGGTGCGGGCAAGCTGCTGCGCCGCCGCGTCACGGACGCCGTCCGGCAGCGCGGGCCCAAGGTCGTCCAGGAGATCTTTCGCGAGTCCCGCGTGTTTCTCTATGGCTGCGATGTAGCCGGGCCGGCGCCCGTCAAGGGCATCTTCCGCGCGCCACTCGCGCTGGACCAGCGCCCACATCGGCAGGCTGGTCCCGGGTATCACGCCCGCGTCCAGCCGTTCAGCCATCGAGCGCGCTGCCGGCGCAAGCTCCGCCGGCCCATCGGGGTCGCGCGCCAGGCGCTCAAGCGCGGCGATGCCTTCAAGCCACCGGCCCCGGTACGGGACGGCATAGACTGCTGGCGCGTTCGGGGCGACCGACGCATCGCCAGCGTGCGTTTCGGCTACCTCCAGCGCCAGCGAAAGCGTGCCGGGGTCCGGCATCCACGCGGACACCTGCCACGCGAGGCCGCCCGGAAGCACGATCACGAGCCCGTCCGTGTCCGCGGGTCCGGCAAGCACACATGCGGGCAGTCCGCCGAAATGGTCGATGCGCGCCGTATCTTCAGCGGTAACCGGCCGTTCGATCAGGCCCATGGCCGGCGTGAACCCGTACAAGGCGGGAGGGGCCACGGGCCCGGCCGGCGGCGCGTCCATTTCAAAGAACCACCCGAACTCTCCCTGACGCGCGGTGGAGAATCCTTCGGAGGCGAGGAAACGCACGCCGTCCTCATAGGCAATGCACGGGTCCCATTCCGTTGTGTCGAAGGGAATGGTCCCGTTGTGGTCGACCACGAACCGGAGCGCGTCGCCCTGCGTGATCTCGAGCGCGATGCCCGCCTCGACTCCGATGTCGTCGCCGCCGGCCAGCGTGTGTTCCCACACGCATGTCGCGTTGTGTCGGATGGACACGTGAACCCCGTCGCCGCCGCCGTTGTTCGTGTCGCCTTTGCGGACATTCCCGGAGATGCGGACGCGGCCGTCCCGCGGCGCGCGGAACGTCCTTACGCTGGGGGTCGCGTTGCCAGGGTGCTGCCAGTTCCGGCCGACCCGGGTCCAGTCGGGCCCCGACCAGAACGTCGAACCGTGCCATGCTTCCTGGCTGTAGGACAGGGTGGTGTAGCGCGCGTCGTCATGCCCATCGCCGAGGCGCCACGACCATTTCACGCTGCGCCGTCCACGGTCATCGCCGGGCAATGCGACGCGCAGGTACGGCGTGCCGGCGACGGCCTCTGTCTCCAGCCCCCCGGCTTGCAGGCGGTCCGTCCAGGTCTCGCCGTCCCGTGGGGGGGAAGCCGCGAGCGAGCCCTCCTGGGCCTGCGCATCCATTCCCCCGAAACAAAGCCAAATGAGGGTCAGAACGAAGAACAATCCCCGGCAACGGCACTGCGGCATCTCGGTTTCTCCCATGGCCTGTGGTCGCCAACAGCATAGCCCATTGCCCGGCATGATGGAAGTTGCCCGGCCCAAATGCCTACAATAGCCGCACCTCAAGAATCGGATGCCAAAATGGAAATCCTCACAGCGAATCTGACACGGCCCAAAGCCATCCTGTTCGACATGGGCGGCGTTCTGCAGGATGCCAGCGTCACGTGGAGCGCGGAAACCTGGCAGCGCGGTACGCCGCCGGCCGTCGAGCGCCCCGAACCGTTCGATTGGTTTCTGGCCATGTCGAAGGACTGCATCGAGCGCTACCTCGCCCTGGAACCGCCCCGTCCCGCCGTGGATGTCCGGCCCGTCATCGCGGACTGGCTCCGCAGGGACGGCATGGACGCCTCCCCCGAGGCGGTGGCCCGGTGGTTTCGCCGGATGCTGTGGTGGGAGGCCCAGCCCATCTACGGGTTTGTGCGCCCTGCCCTTGAGCGTCTGCGCGCGCTCGGTTTCCGTATGGGCGTGGTGTCCAACACGCTCCTGCCCGGCGACGCCCTGCGCGCCAACTTCGCGTCCGCGGGGATTCTCGAACATTTCGACGTGGTTGTTTTTTCGGCCGAGGCCGGTGTCAACAAACCCGACCCGCGCATCTTCGATATAGCGCTGGACACGATGGGCATCGGCCCCGATCGCGCCTGGTTTGTGGGAGACAAGCCGCAGCGCGACGTGCTCGGCGCGCACCGCGCCGGCCTGACCGCCGTGCTCGTTGACAGTGAACATGCGGAACGGGTCCATGACAGTCCGGCCCACATGCCGGACTTGCGCATACGCGACATCGCCGAATTGCCGGAAGTCTGCGAACGTCTGTAAGGTCATGAAGGAGTCAGAAGCATGAGACGGTTTGTTCTACTCGCAACGATGGGAGCCCTTGCCATGACAGGTTGTGCCACCACCGCCAGGACCGGCCGCGGGGACGCGCGCATCGATATCATCGCCCATCGCGGCGCCAGCGCCAAAGCGCCCGAAAACACCCTCGCCGCGTTCCGGCTTGCCCACGACCTCAGGGCCGACTGGTTCGAACTCGATTGCACGCTCACCAGCGACGGCGAAGTCGTCTGCATCCATGACGGCACCGTCGACCGCACCACCAATGCCACGGGCGAAGTCGCCAAAATGACCCTCGCCGACCTGAAACAACTGGATGCGGGCGCCTGGAAACACCCCGATTACGCGGGTGAACCGCTCCCCACCCTCGCCGAGGCCCTCGATTTCGCCAGGGGCGACATCGGAGTGTACATCGAGATCAAGAACAGCGCCGGCGACGCGGCGTTGGAACAGGCCATCCTCGACCGCACACGCGACGTCCCCGTGCTCTCGCGCGCCCAGGGAGACGCCATGCGCGCGCTCATCGCCGAGAGCGGCTCGCGCAATCACGAGCTCACCCTGAAAGTCATCGACCTCGTGCGCGAACGTAACATGGAGAAACACGTCGTCATCCAGTCCTTCTCTCCGATCTGTTGCGCGGTGGCGAAGCTGACCGCGCCCGATCTGCGCGTCGAGTTTCTCAGCGGACTCGATCCCGCCGAGCACGACAAATGGGAGAACGGCGCCCGCTGGGTGTTTCTCCTCGGACTGGATGGCTGGAACGCCAACGCCGAAGGCGTTACGCCCGGCCGCCTCGCCGCCATGCAGGCTGCCGGCCGTAGCGTCGCCGTATGGACCGTGGACGACATCGACGCCATGCGCCGCTTCGCGGCTCTCGGCGTCGATGCCATCATCACCAACCGGCCGGACGCCGCCCTGCGCGTCCTCGAGGAAGAGCACCGGCGCTGACAGAGCGCCCGGCGTTCGTTCGGGGAGATCTGGCGGACGGACGGAGTCAGGATTCCACGTTCGATTCCCGGAGGTGTTTGCGGAAACACCGCCGCCGCCATTTGGTCTCATCGGGAGCGTAGACCCGCGTGATCAATTGCCGGAACCCGTCCGCGAGTTCTTCCGGGGTCATGTGCCGGGGCACGAAATTGACGTCATACAGCGTGCAGGTATGCCAGGCATCGGGTTCCAGCAGCCGCCCTTCCTCCAGCAGCCGGGCGTACAGCGGCGTGCCGGGAAACGGCGTCAACACCGTTACCTGGACGTCGAACAGCTCCGTCTCATGGCAGAATCGGCACACCTCATCGAAGCAGTCCAGTCCCTGGGCGTCCATGCCCAGCACGAAACAGCCGAGCACCGTGATGCCGTGCCCCTGGATCTTCCGGATGGCCTCCGCCGCGCCCCGCATATGAACGCTCTTCCAGTCGCACTTCAGTTCCAGGCCCCGCAGGTCGTCCGGCGACGGGCTTTCGAACCCGATCAGCAACTGAACGCATCCACTCTCCCGGAGCAGCGTCAGCAACTCGTCGTCGCGTGCCACGGCAATGTCGGTCTGTGTGAACCAGCGGATGTTGCAGTCTTTCAACTCGCGCAGGAGCCGTTTCCAGTAACGCATGTCCACGAAACTGTTGTCGTCGGCGAGTTCGATAAACGGGCGTTTCCAGAGTGATTTTATCTTGTCAATCTCGGCCAGCACCTTCTCGACGGGTTTCTGCTTGTATTTCCCCGCAATCAGCACGGAACTTGCACAGAACTCGCAGCGGTGGGGGCATCCCCGGCTCGTCTGGACCGGCAGCCGGTTGTACTTCGTGAGGTCGAGCAACTCGTACGCGGGCATCGGGGCCCGCTCCATGTCGAACCCGGCCTCCAGATCGCCATAGCACCGCCGGAGGCGGCCCCGTTCGCAATCCCGCAGGACCTCCGGCCAGGACGACTCGCCTTCCCCGAGCACCACGGCGTCGCAGTGCGCGGCGGCTTCTTCCGGCAGGCAGCTTACGTGCGGACCGCCGATCACCGTCGGGATGCCCAGCGCCCGGTACCGTTCCGATAGTTCGTAGGCCGTGCCGATCTTCGCGCTGTAACTCGAGAGCGCCACCAGATCGAAATCCGACGGCAGCGGGTCCTGCTTTTCCAGGTCGTCCAGCTCCCAGTAGGCGTACTCGTGGTCCTGTCCGGTCATGCCCGCCAGCGTCAACAGGGCCAGGCTCGGCAGGGAGGCGATGTGACGCCAGCGTTCCGCGACGCCGTACAGGGAGTGTCCCAGCGCGGTCAACGCGGGATCGTGGGGCCGGACGCCATTGATCGCGATGAGACCGATGCGCATGCCGAACCTCCCTGCGAGGCGCCGCCAGGGCCTCGCGGGCCGCGTCCCCCTGCTCTCAGTCTATGCCGTTCTCTGCCATGCGCTCCTGAATGCCCAGCGATGCCAGGAGCCGGTCGCGCTCTTCCGCGGCGCGGTTTACGCCGCCCAGGGCCGCTTCCTGAATGGCCTGCAACTCGTCCCGGTAGGGCGTTTCTTTGATTCCGTGTTTCTCGAGAAGCCCGCCGTATTTCTTTTGCATGGCCGCCGCAATGGGGCCTTTGATGCGATGGCCCATCTTTCGCGCCGGATTTCCGCCCCAGACTTCCAGCGGTCCGACATCCTTCATCACGAGACTGTTCGGCGCGATCACCGCCCCGTCGCCGATGGCCACCCCCGGCCCAATGTAGCACCGGCTCGCGATCATCACGCAATTCCCGATTACGATGGGTTCCGCGATATGGGGCGTCAGACGCCAGTGCTCCGCCGTGCCGTAGACCAGGTGGTTGGTGTCCCGCACCACGGTGAACTCGGCCAGGCCCGTATACTTGCCCACCAGGATCATCGTGGTCGCCTCGAACAGGCAGTAGAAGCTGATCCCCGTCCGATCGCCAATGAGGATCCTGCCGCCCTCGTGGGTGCGCATGATCACGTTGTCGCGAATCTTGACCCGGTCTCCCAGTTCCACGTGCCCGTCGATCAGCAGATTCTTCCCCTGAAACCGGCACCCCTTCCCGGCCGTCACGAATTTGCGGCGGTGTTTCCACGTGCGGTAATGGCGCACAAGGTTTCGCATGGCCCGCTCCTTCTCCCGGTTTCAGTATATCCGCGCATCCCAAAACGCACAATGACCCCGGGTGTCCTGAACCCGGCGTTCATAGAACCCACAGGTCGCCTCGTACGGCCCCGGGCCGGCGATCCCGGACACGCCGGAAACGAGACGGTGTGCGCGCCTGCTTGCCTCACGCCGGCCTGCTTGGTATCATATTGGAGATGTATCTGTGGGGGTCATCCGGCTTCATAGCAAGGATGGCACATTGAGGCCTCAAAGGCCGCATAACGCAGTGAAGGGGGAGTCCATGAATCTCGACCGCGGGGACATCGAGGGCGTCTTTGCGGTAGGTTCCCCCGCGGTGGTCCACACGAATCCGGGGGAACGCGACGAAAACCGCTATCCGACCATCGTACGGGGATGGCATGCCGGCAATTATGTCTTGTTGGACCGTCCATTGACCGAAGATGCCGCGGCCCTGTCCGGCAAGTCGCAGCGCTGCCTGCTCCGGTTTGTGTCGGAAGGCCGCGCGTGCGGGTTTCCATGCACGCTCCTGAAAAGCGTCGACAACGCCTCTCCGTATCTCCGCGTTTCCTGGCCGCGCAAGATCGAATGCGTCGATATCCGCAAGCACCAGCGCGTTGAAATTCGCGTTCCGTGCAAGATTGTGCGCGCGGACCAGCCGGATCTGGAAGGGGAGACGGTTGACCTGAGCGCCGGCGGATGCGGCATCTGGACCGAAACGCGCCTCGGCCCCAACACCGTCGTGCGGCTCTCGTTCAGCCTGCCCGACGGCAGCACGATTTCCGGGGCGCGGGCCAGTGTGCGCAGCGTACGCACCGTCGACAACGGCTTCCTGATGGGATGCATGTTTGACGAGGACGAGGAGGCCTGCGCCGCGTGCGATTTCTTTGTCACGACCACCGTGGAACGAACACGGGGGTACAAGAATCAGAAACGCGCCCTGCTGCTCGAATGCGAGAACGGGCGGGCCGAGACCGCTCGCGCAAAACTCCAGAGCAAGGGCTACCGCGTCATCCGCGTGACCTGCCTGGTCGACGCCTTTTTCAGCCTGCGCATGGCGTTCCCCACCTGTCTGTGGGTTGGCGCCGAACAGTCCGAGATGCCGGCCACCGAGATCTGCCGCATCCTGCGCGAAACGAACGGTCTCGCCTCCCTGCCCATCTACGTCGTCGGCGGCAATAACACGGCCATCGCCGAAGACCTGAAACGGTTGAACGTCGTCTATGTCTCGTCCACGGATGCCGTCGACCGGCTCCTCGCCTGAATCCGGCGCGGCTCACACCAGCCGCAGGGCGGCGCATGTCAGGTAGGCCGTCTCCGGCATGGCCAGCAACACCGGATGATCCGGCGCCGCTCCGCGCAGCTCGACAAGCCACACGTCGCGCCGGGCCGTGCGGGCCGCGCGCTTGATCGTCTCCACAAACGCTTCCGCGCCGACGAAATGCGAGCAGGACGACGTGATCAGCCATCCCCCGGGCGCGAGCGCCTCCATCGCCAGCCGGTTCAGCGCCAGATAGACGCCCAGGGCTTTACGCGTCTGGCCGCGCGTCTTGGCCAGGGCCGGCGGATCCAGCATGACGATGTCGAAGGGGCCCTTGTTTCGCAGCGCCTCCTGGATGTCCGCGCATTCAAAATGGCAGCGGTCTTCCACCCCGTTTAACCGGGCGTTCTGCCGGGCCATGTCGACGGCCGTGGCCGACGTGTCGACGCACGTGACATCTTTTGCCCCCCAGCGCGCCGCCGAGATGCCCCACAATCCCGTATAGCAGTGGCCGTCCAGCACGCGGGCGTCCCGCGACAGGTTGCGGAGCATGCAGACGTTCTCGCGCTGGTCGAGGAACATCCCGGTTTTCTGGCCCTGCTCGACATCGACTGCGAAGCGGAGTTCGTTGATGCGCACCTCAAGCGGCGGAGCGAGTTCTCCGAACCGGCTCACCAGACCGCCAATCTCGAGGCGGACCCCCGTTACGCCGGGCACTTCCAGAAACGCCTCCGCGATGGCCTCGGCGTGCTGCGCGTAGAACACGCTGCCCGCCTGCACGGACACGACGCGATCGTAGCGGTCCGCTACGAATCCGGGCAGGCCGTCGCTTTCCGCGTGGACCCAGCGGTAGACCGTCGAATCGCCGAACCGTTGTTCGCGGTAACGCCGGGCGCGGTGAATGCGCGCGCGCAGCAGGGCGGCGTCGACGGGCTTGTCTTCCAGCGTCAACAGGCGTACGGCGATGCCGCCGGTTGTCTGGAAGAACCCTCGCCCGAGAAAGCGGCCGCCATCGGCAAGCACGTCCACAAGGTCCCCGTCTTCCGCATTCGGCAGCGCGGCGAACTCGTTCCGGTAGGCCCAGCGGTGTCCGCGCAGGAGCCGCCGGTCTTCTTTTGGTTTCAATGTGGCTGTGTGAGGCATGGTGGTCTTTCACTGAGGCGGCCGGCGCGGGCGCGCCGCCGCGCGGTTCTGTGTTTCGGATTCTACTGTTGTCTGGCGCGTATCTCGTCAATGCGGGCGGCCGCGGCGTCAAGGGCCTCGCGAGGGGTCTGGCGCGCGCTCAGGGCCTGATACATGGCCTCGCGGATGGCGATCCCGATTTCCTCCCATTGAATGAGCGGGATGGTCCGGCCGTACGGGATGACGTCGACGAACACCTTCCAGTGCGGATCGTCCTGAAAATGGGCGGATTGGGCGACCGTCTTCTTTTCGGGAATCAACCCGAGCGTGGTGTACGCCAGCCGCTGGTCGTCCCGGTACGCGATCTCAATAAAACGCCTGGCCAGCGCTTTCTTCGTGGAATACCGCATCAGCACCAGGTGGTCGGTGATGATCTGCGTCACCAGTTCCTTGTCGACGGGCAGCGGCACCACGCCAAATTCGAGTCCGGGGGAATTCTTGCGGCACTGCTCGATCCCCCAGGGCCCTGTCGCAAACATCGCGAGACGGCCCTGTTCAAACAGCCGCCGGGTCTCCTTGCGCGTCCAGGTCGTCAATTCCGGCTGGGTCACCTGATACGTGTTGGCCAGATCGACATAGAATTGCAGCGCTTTGACGCCCGCTTCGCTGTTGATCGTGCATTGGCCCTCCGCATCGAAGAATTCACCGCCTGCCGACCAGAAATAGAAGAACAGATTGTCGTCCGTCTCGTATTCGGGCTTGCCGGGCAGCCCCAGGCCGTACACGCGCGGCGGATCGTTCAACATGACCGCCGCGCCCAACTGCTCTTCCCAGGTCTTCGGCGGATCGATGCCGGCGGCCTCAAACAAGTCCGTGCGGTAGAAGAGCGCCTTGGTCGAGGTGGCCCACACGAGTCCCAGCAGGTTGCCCTGATAGACGCCCTTGTCGAACAGGACGGGGTAAAACTCGTCCTTCAGTTCGGGGCGGATGAACGGCTCCAGGGGTTCGAAGAACGGCGCAAACTCGGCCAGCCAGATGTCCGCCACCACCACGAGGTCGGGTCCCTTGCCGTCTTTCCCCCATTGGCCGATGGCCTCGTGGGCGTGGTCCCATTTGTCAAACGTAATGCGAACCGGCTCGCCGGTTTCCGCGGCGGCCACCTGAGCGAGCTGTTCCAGATACGCCTGTTCGCCGGGCATGTCGTACGACCACGCCTGTACCCAGAGCCCGGCCTCCTGGGCATAGCCCAGAGCCGAGCCCGCCAGCAGCGCGATTCCCAGTATGAGTCTTCTTGTCATCGGGACACCCTCTCTTCCCATGGCGCGTCACGGACCGTCATCGGGTCATCTTATCGTGCCCGGTCCGGATGGAGCAAAAGCGCACCCGCGGCGCTACGGCTTCCGGCCCGGTTTCGGGACCTCACGCACTTCCCCGCCCTTCACCACGACAAGAAAGTAGCCGATGCTCGTGGCCAGCACCAGGGCGGCGATGGCGAAGATGACCTGGGGCGTGATGGCCTCATCCTCCACGTTCAGGATGATGACCTTCCGTGCGATGGCCATCAGGGCCGTCGCCATCACAATCTTCACGTGGATGATGTCGTCGCGCAGGTAGATCGTGATGTTGACGAAGATCTCGATCGCGATCAGTACGGCCATGAACGAACCGAACGTGGCCAGGATGTCGGCGATCTGAAGCCGCATAATCGGGGGCTCCATAAGACGCTTTACCAGTACAAGCAGGACATCCAGCACACCCCACACGATGACCAGCGTCATCAGGATGGCCAGCAGCCGGACCGCCCCATTAATCACGCTTTTCAGCCCATGCATCAGCGGTTCATCGGGAAACCCGTGCACGTCGTGTTCCGGCCCCGCCGTTGCATGTTCATTCACCTTGTCTTTGCTCGGCATACCCTGGGCACGCTCCCTTCCTCGGTGTCTAACCGACGATTTGATAATCACTTAAGGCACAGTATAGCGCAACGGGCGGATTATTTACACGCCGTAGCCCTCCCGCCGGGGCCGCCGACGATGCGAAACGGCTGAAGACGCCCCTCTGGATGCGGCATATGCGGTTTTTTCTGCATTTTCCGCGTGAATATCGGGAAGAGAGTGTCGTCTGGATTTGTTGTATGAGAGATGCTATGCTCGCTCCTTGTGCGGTAATGGACCGGCGGATGGTCCCGTCCTTGTCAAGAGAACTTTTTGACAAGAACGCGGAGTGTGTTACAATTTTGCCTATAATCTGTAATGTTTTGCAGGTTTAAGCGAGAGGTATGCAGGA
>JAAYAQ010000036.1 GCA_012719295.1 Candidatus Hydrogenedentota bacterium
CGGATTTCCCTGGACTCGGCGTCTTTTGACGCATGCACCTGCAGGGCGATGAAGCCGCGCTGGGTCATGAAATCATCAAGGTCCGCCACGGGAATGCCGTTGACCCACGTCTTGATGTTCTCGCCCCGGGCTTCGATGCGGAAATGGTTCCATTCGTTCTGTTTGAAGGCCTTTTGTGCTTCCGGCTTGTCTTTGAGGTCGAAGAGCCATCCGCGGCGGGCTTCGTCGTAGATGCCGCCGGTCCAGGCGCGGTCGGAGGGGTCGATCTCGACCTGATACCCGTGCACGCGGCCGTTCTTGAACCAGTCGAAGCTGTTGCTGCGGATCTGTACGCCGGAATTCATGCTCGGATCGACCTTGAACTCGAGTTCGAGGATGAAATCGCCGTAATGCCGTTCGGTGCAGAGGAAGGTGTTGTCGGTGCCCGAAACGCGCTTGCCGTCGACTTCCCTGCCGGGGACCGTGGTGCCCACGATGGCGCCGTCCTCGACCCGGTACGGCGCGGCGCCGCCGCGTTTCACGAAACCGTTGAGCGTCTGGCCGTCGAACAGGTTCTCCCAGGTTTCATTTTCCTGGGCGCGCGCGAAGGGGGCCGCGCACAGCAGGGCGAGCACTGCGGTCGTCATGAGTTTCATCGCATCAGCCTTTCCAGAAGTTGCTCTTGTCATGCCAGGACCCACGGTTCGCGCATGGTCGGTTTCACCATGGCGTTGGCTTCGGGGGAATCGGGGAATGTCTCCGTTGCCGGGTCCCAGCGGAGTTTCCTGGCGCCGAGGACCATGGCGATGTTGCCCAGATTGCAGATACTGGAGGAGCGATGCCCGACTTCGGCGTTGCAGATGGGTTGTTCGCGGGTCCGGATGCATTCGAGGAAGTTGCCGACATGGTCATCGCTGGCGTAGAGGCGAAGATCACCATCCCCGAGAGGCTGTTTGAGGATGTCTTCCGGGACGGCGCGGATCTCATCGCGGTCGACGTAGATGGACCCCTCAGAGCCCTCGAAGTGAATACCGAACCGGCCGGTGCGGCAGGTCAGGTGCACGCCGTTTTCGTAGACGCATTCGAAATAGACCTTTGTCGCGGTCGTGAAGAGGCCGGACGTGGGAAATTCGGCGTTGCCGGAGATTTCGACGGGCCCGGAGGCGTCCATATCGAGGGCCCATTGGACGATATCGAGGTTGTGGGCGCCGAAATTGGTGACCTGGCCGCCGGAGTAATCGAGAATGAAGCGGAAGGTGTAGTGGCAGCGCTGTTCGTGGTACTCGGCCCAGGGGGCCGGGCCGAGCCACATGTTGTAGTCGAAGCCGTCGGGGACGGGCTGGGGCTGCCATGTGGGCTCGCACGTTTTGTTGTTGCCGGGGATGCCCACGTGAATGGCGTGGAGCCGGCCGATGCGGCCGTTGCGGACCAGTTCGCAGGCCTGGCGGAACCGGGCGTCGGACCGCTGCTGGCTGCCTGTCTGGAGGATGCGTTTTTCGCTGGCCACGGCATCACTCAAGACCCGCCCCTCGTGGATCGAGTAGGCCAGGGGTTTCTCGACGTAGGCGTCCTTGCCGTTGCGCACGGCGTCGAGCGCAGTGAGGACATGCCAGTGGTCGGGCGTGCCAATCAGCACGGCATCGATGTCGTCGCGGCGGGTGATTTCGCGAAAGTCGCCGTATCCGGCGCAATCCGAATTGCCATAGTGCTTGTTGACCGCGGCCACGACCGGGTCGAGGTGGGCCTTGTCGACGTCGCACACCGCGAGGACCTGGACGCCCTCATGGGCCATGAAATCCTTCATGACGCCCACGCCGCGTCCGCCCGCGCCAATCAGGCCCAGGGTGATGCGGTTGCCGGGCGCGTTGTTGCCCGCGGCGGCCAGGGCGGTCGACGGCACGAGCGCGGGAAACGCGGCCGCCGCGCCTGCTGCCGCGGCGGTTTTCAGGAAGGTTCGCCGGTTGAGTCGCGATCTGGAGGTCATGCAGTACACTCCTCAAAAGGTTGGTTGGCTCTGAATGGATTCACTGTAGCAGATTCGAGGCCGGCAGCAAAACCGCTTGTGCAGACGGTTGCGGACGCGGTGGACGGGATGGACGGTCTCGAGGTTTGTTTGCATCGCGGGGCGGGGAACGGGGATACTCGAAGGATTCCCGGAGTCTGGCGAACGATAGACACGAGGTGCTGAGATGAGTGGAATGCGTGTGGCCTTCAGTGGAGCGGTGGTGATGCTGGTGGTTTTGGGGTTGGCGGGCGCGGCGCGGGCCGGGGAAGGGGGGCACGCCATGACGGCCGGCCGGTTGCGGTGCGAATACCTGGAGAATCCCCTGGGCATCGATGCGAACCCGCCGCGTTTGAGCTGGATTGTGGAATCCGGGGAACGCGGGGCAAAACAGACGGCATGCCGGATTCTGGTGGCGTCGACGCCGGAGAATCTCACGGCCGACCAAGGCGATCTATGGGACAGCGGGAAGATGGATTCGTCGGACAGCGTGTTGATTCCGTACGCGGGCCGGGCCCTGGGGTCGCGCCAGCGCTGCTTCTGGAAAGTCAAGGTCTGGGACGTCCACGGGAACGAAGGCGCGTGGAGCACGCCGGCGGAATGGAGCATGGGCCTGCTCGAGCCGGCGGATTGGCAGGGGGCCTATATCGGCATGGACGCAGGCCAAGGAGACCCCCAGCATCCCTGGTTGCGGAAGACCTTCGAACTGAATGGGAGCCCCGCGGCGGCGCGCGTGTACGTGAATCCGCTGGGGTACTACGAACTGTACGTGAACGGTGAGAAGGTGGATGATGCGCCGCTGTCGCCGGCGATGACGCAGTTCAACAGGCGCTCGTTCTACGTGACCCACGACGTGACCGGATATCTCCGCCCGGGTACGAACAGCATCGCGCTCTGGCTGGGCCGCGGATGGTACCGTGAAGGTCTGCCGGGCGTCGCGTACGCGGGGCCGCTGGTGCGGGCGCAGCTCGAAGCGGAACTCGCCGATGGCGCGCGGGTCGTTGTGGCGACGGATCCCACGTGGAAGGCGCATCCGAGTCCATTGGGGAGTATTGACGTGGGGCATCCGGGCCACTACGGCGGCGAGCGGTACGACGCGGGCGCGGACATCGCGGCGTGGGCGGCGCCGGATTTCGACGCGGGCGGGTGGCCCGATGCCGTCGCGGTAGAACCGGTCCCGCACGCAGTTTCCGCGCAACCCGTTGAAAAAAACGCGGTGCTGCGGCGCTATGATCCCGCGCGCATCCGGTTTCTGCGCGAGAACGAGTGGCTGGTGGATTTTGGCACGAATCTGACGGGCCTGTTCGAGATCCGGTTCCAGGGGCTTGCGCCCGGCCAGGTGGTAAAGCTGGAATACGCGGATTACCTGGCGGATGACGGGTTCGATACGTTTGGACAGGTCGATGAATACACGGCGGCGGGCGGCGGGACCGAGACCTTCCGGAACCGGTTCAACTACCATGCATTCCGGTACGTTCGGATCACGGGAATCGACGTGCCTTCGCAGACGGAAGAGATCGCGGCGTACCTGGTGCGGACGGATTTCCCGGTGTATGGGAGTTTTGCCTGTTCCAATCCCGTGCTGACCGGCGTGCACGATATGGTGCACTACACGCTGGAGTGCCTCAGCCTGGGCGGATACATTGTGGATTGCCCGCACATTGAACGGCTGGGGTACGGCGGCGACGGCCAGGCGAGCACGCCGACCGCGCTCACGATGTTCGGCATGGGGCCGCTGTACACGGCGTGGCTGACGCACTGGCGCGACTGCCAGCGTCCGGACGGCGGGATGCCGCATACGGCGCCGAATCCGTTCCGTGCCGGCGGCGGACCGTACTGGTGCGGATTCATCATCGCGGCCTCGTGGGAAATGTATCAGGACTACGGCGACGCGCGGATCCTCGAAGTGAACTACCCGGCCATGCAGCAATGGCTGGGCTACGTCGAAGCCTACACGAAAGAGGGTCTGTTGCGGCCGTGGCCGGAAACGGATTATCGAAGCTGGTACCTGGGCGACTGGGCACGGCCCGATCGGCGTGAAAAGCAGGCCGAGCGCTCGATCGATCACGTGAACAACTGTTTCGTGGTGCAGTGCTACGACTGGATGGCGGAGATCGCCACGGTGCTGGGCCGCGCCGACGATGCGGCGCGGTACGGGGAAGAGGCCGAAGCCCGCCGGAAACGCGTTCATGAGGCGTTTTACGATGCGGCGCGGGGCACCTATGTGGATGACACGCAACTCGACCTGGCATACCCGCTGCTGGCGGGGGTCGTGCCGGCGGAGCTGCGCGACGCGGTGAAGAAACGCCTCGAGGAGAAGATCCTGGTCGAGCACAACGGGCATCTGGATGTGGGACTGGCCGGGGTGCCGTTGCTGACGGAGAGCCTGCTTCAGATGGACCGCAACGACCTGGTTTTCGAGTATACCGCCAAAGAAACGTACCCGGGCTGGGGCTACATGCTTGCCGAGGGTGCGACGACCACGTGGGAACACTGGGACGCCCACCGCTCGCACATTCACAACTGCTACAACGGCATTGGCGCGTGGTTCTACCGGGGGCTGGCGGGCATTCGGCCGGATGCGGCCGCTCCGGGATACGCGCATTTCGTGATCAAACCGTCCGTGACCGGGGACCTTACGTGGGTCAGTGCGCGGCAGGACACGGTGCGGGGCGTCATCGAGAGCGTGTGGCGTGTTGAGGACGGCCGGTTCGTGTGGGACGTGCGGATCCCCGCGAATACGTCAGCCACCGTGATGGTGCCGGCGAGCGAGCCCGGCGCGGTAACGGAATCGGACAGGCCCGTGTCGGAAGCGGAAGGCGTGCAGCTGGTGCGTGCCGAAAACGGCCGTGCGGTGTTCGAAGTGGGGGCGGGCCGGTATCGCTTCTCGGCGCCCTGGCAGTAAGGGGAAAGCGCGGGAACGTCCCGGCGCGTTCTGCCGGGCGGCCGGCATCCGTGGAAAAGAGACGGGGCTTTGCATCGTCTGGCGGAGCTGTGTCTGGCACCGCTGTCTGGTATCGCCTCGCGTGTTTCTCTATCATCGAGGGCGAAAAGGGGGGTGAGAATGAGGCGCCGTGATTTTCTGCGGGGGCTGGGGCTGGGCGCGGGGGCGATGGCGCTGAACCGGCTGGGATTCGCCGGGGAGCAGGGCGTGAATCGTCCCAATGTGCTCTTCATCTTCGCCGACGATTACAGCTACGAAGCCATCAACGCGCTGGGGTGCGACGAGATCCGCACGCCGAACCTGAACCGGCTGGTGCGCAACGGAGTGACCTTCACGCATGCCTATAACATGGGGGCCTGGCACGGGGCCGTGTGCGTGGCGAGCCGGACCATGCTCAACACGGGCCGGTTCCTGTGGGAAGCCCAGTCGCTTGAGGCCACCCTTGAAGACGAAGTGAAGGCGGAGCGCTTGTGGCCGCAGTATCTGAAGTCTGCGGGCTACGAGACCTATTTCGCCGGGAAATGGCATGTCGGGGTTAAGCCGGACATGGTGTTTAATCGCGTGCTGCATGAACGGCCGGGCATGCCGAACGACACGGACGCGGGCTACAACCGGCCCCTGGAGGGCCAGCCGGATGTCTGGAGTCCGTTTGATCCCGGGGTTGAGGGGTATTGGAAGGGCGGCCAACACTGGAGCGAGGTGCTGGGGGATGACGGGGCGGCGTTTCTCGAAGAGGCCGCGCAAGACCCGGCGCCGTTCTTTATGTATCTCGCGTTTAATGCGCCGCACGATCCGCGGCAGTCTCCAAAAGAATATGTAGACCTGTATCCGGTGGAAGACGCCAGCGTGCCCGTGAACTTCATGACCGAGTATCCGTTCAAAGATGCGATCGGATGCGATGCCTCGTTGCGGGACGAAAAGCTCGCGCCGTTCCCTCGGACGGCGTATGCGGTGAAGGTCCATCGCAGGGAGTATTACGCCATCATCACGCACATGGACGCGCAGATCGGGCGCATCCTGGACGCGCTGGAGAGCACGGGGAAGGCCGGGCACACGGTCATTTTCTTTACGGGGGACAACGGTCTTGCCGTGGGCCATCACGGGCTGATGGGCAAGCAGAATATGTTCGAGCACAGCGTCCGGGTTCCGCTGATCGCCTGTGGGCCGGGGCTGCCGAAAAACCAGCGCATCGATGCCCCGGTGTATCTGCAGGACATCATGCCGACCACGCTGGAACTCGCGGGGGTGGAGAGACCGGGGCATGTGCGGTTCAAGAGTCTCCTGCCGCTCATCGACGGCCGCCAGACCCGGAGCTATGATGCCATTTACGGCGCGTATATGGATCTTCAGCGGATGGTGATCGACGGCAAGTTCAAACTGATCTGGTACCCGAAGCTCGACAGGTATCTGTTGTTCAATCTGAAGAAGGATCCGCAGGAACTCCATGACCTGAGCGAAAATGAGCGGTACGCTAAGCGGATGGAGCGGATGAAGGCGAGTCTGCTGGCATTGCAGGAACAGATGGACGATCCTCTGTTGAAAACGAGCCACGAAGAGCAGGGCCGGGCCGGGACGTCGGGTTCGCTGGGGTGAAACGGGAGGTGAACGAACATGAGCCGGATACCTAGGACTGGGCTGCTCGTCCTCGGCGGGGTTGTCGTGGGGATGCAGGCGGCCGTAGCGTATGAACTGGAACACATCGATCTCAACGCCATCGAGCTCGGCGGCGAGCTTGGCCGGCGAATCGACGTCACGGTGAAGAACAATCTGCTTGCGGTGGATGTCGACGCCGATTTCATAAAGCCGTTCCAGGAACGCAGCCAGACCGACGGCTTCATCGGCCTGGGCATGTACATCGACGGGCTGGCGCGTCTCGCGTTTCACACGGGCAACGCGGACGCCATCGCGCGGAAAGAACACGTTGTCGCCGCGGCGCTCGCGACGCAGGAGGACGACGGCTACATCGGCCTGATGAAGCCCGAGGCGCGCATCGCCAAGTTGTGGGATGTGCATGAAATGGCCTATATCGTGCTCGGGCTCACCAGCGATTATGCCCTGTTCGGAAATGAGGAGTCCCTGGCGGCCGCGAAACGCCTGGCCGATTACCTCGTGAATAACCTTACAGACAATCCGCCTCCGGGGTGTTTCGAGGGCGACCTCAGCCCGGAGATGGGGGTTACCGGACTGGGTGATGCGCTGATCTACCTTTCCCGGCAATCAAGCGACGCGAAGTACCGGGATTTCTGCGTTGACGTGCTTAAAATTGGTGAATGGCGCAAGCCTATCGTCAAAGGGCGCTTCTGGCCCATCGACGGCCACGTCTATGCCTACATCGACAAGTGCCTTCTTCAATTACGCCTCGACCCGGAACACAAAAACACGGCGCTTCAGGCCATGAGTGACGACGTGATGCAGTTTCTGCTGAACGGCGAAGGGCTGACCATCTCGGGGGCCGTGAGCGACCACGAGTGCTGGCATGATACGCAGGCGGGGCTGAACAACCTGGGCGAGACGTGCGCCTCGGTGTATATGCTCAAGTTTTACGATGAGCTGCTGCGTCAGGGCGGAGACCCCCTGTTCGGCGATCTGATGGAGCGGACGATTCATAACACGCTGTTCGGGGCACAGTCGCCCGACGGCCGGCAGTTGCGGTATTACACCCCCTTTGAAGCGCAGCGCGTCTTCTTTGACAAGGACACCTATTGCTGTCCCAACAACTACCGCCGGGGCGTGGCGGATTTGCCGAAGTATGTGGTGTACCGGACGGCCCGGGGCATCTTGCTGAATCTCTACACGCCGTGCACGGTCAACACGGTCCTGCAGGACGGGACGCGCGTTACCTTGACGCAGGCGACGGCGTATCCGTCGGACGGTGTTGTAAACACGCGCATTTCACTTGACGGCGAGAAGGCATTTGACTTGGGATTCCGGATCCCCCGCTGGTGCGGGAATGCGTCAGTGAAGGTGAACGGGGCCGCGACCGGCGCGGTCTGTGACCGAGGGAGCATATGCACCATCGCGCGCACCTGGAAGAGCGGCGACGAAGTGGAACTGACATTTCCCATGGCGCTTCGGCTGGTGAAGGGCCGGCGGTCGCAGGCCGGCCGGGTGGCGGTGATGTACGGGCCGCTGGTGTTTGGCTTGAGCAAGGAACGCAACGAGGGGATGGAGGCCATTCCGCCGCGCCTGCTGACCATGGACGTGGACAGTCTCGAGGGGCCGTTTCCGGACGATTCGGTGCATCCCGGCGGATTGTCCTGCGCAGTGGGCGTGTGGGATCCCGGGCAATGGTATCCGGGACCGGTGTCGCGCCGGTTGGAGCTGACGGAGTTCGCGGATCCGGGGGTCGAGGCGGCGTACTTCGTCGTGGCGAATCCGGAAGACGCGCGGTTGGTTGACGACGAACTCATTGCGGGGCGGTGACGCCCTGCGGGCCGGGCGAGCCGGTCTCAGCGCGGCCGCCACTGCGCCAA
>JAAYAQ010000228.1 GCA_012719295.1 Candidatus Hydrogenedentota bacterium
CCCCAATACGAGACCCTGTGGTACGGGATCAGGCGATAGGAGACACGTTTCGATGAAGCACAGGTGGGTACATGAGCGGCGATTCGTCATCCGGGTGGTGGTGTGTTTGTTTGCGGCCGTAGCGGCCGGCGCGGAGACCCCGGTATTTCAGCGTCTGGACAATGCCGCGGCCGCTTCGGGACCCCAGCTGCTTCAGAACGCCGGCTTCGAGGAGGGCCAGACCCGGCCGTTGCCGGGCTGGTACTTCTGGAAAGACGGCTACGTTGCCGCGCCAGGCCAGGGACGGGACGGCGGGACGGCAATCCAGTGCACCAGCGGGGATGCCGCCGGGCAGTTGGGGGCGGGCCAGACCCTTCAGCTCGAACAGACCGAACCGCTCCCGGTGATTGTGACGGGGTGGAGCCGGGCGGAAAACGTCAGTGGCCCGGACGGCCGCGGTTACGCGATTTACATCGACGCGCTGTACGCGGACGGCACGCCTCTCTGGGGCGTGGTGTCAAGTTTCAGCACCGGCACGCACGATTGGGAAGAACGCCGCTGTGTCGTGCTGCCGGAGAAGCCACTGCGCTCGATCACGGTGTACGCCCTCTTCCGCGAACACACGGGTACGGTCTGGTTCGATGACTTCGCCCTTTACCCCTGTGGCAATCGCGAGATGCTCTTTTTTGAGAACGTGCCGGTCGCCCCGCTCCCGGAAACGGGACCACCGGCACTGCCGGCCGCGGGGCACATTCCAACCACGGATCGCGGACTCGCGTTCAGCATCGTCACCAGCGCTGAGCGCCCGGCCACGGCGCTCTTTCTGAACGAGCGGCTTCTCGGGCATGCCCCCCTGGCGCCGTTCGTGCGCGACCTGGCCGCCGACAGTGACTTCGTAATGGGCCAGCCCGCCGGAGATGCCGCCGCGGAAGGCCCGCCCGTATACGAATGGAATTATGAGGAACTGGCCTTGACGCTGCGCCTCGAGGTCGAGACCGGCGCCGATTGCATCCGGCTAAGGGGAGCGCTCGAGGATCGGCGCGGCAGCGACCGCGCGATTACTGTCTATGTGCCTGTACCCCTCGATGGAGACGATTGGACGTGGTGGCGCGACATGCGGCGGAGCGCCCCGGCCCGGGCGGGCGTATTCATGAACACACACCAGACCAGCGCGGGCGCGACCGGCCAGTGCTCGCTCTATCCCCTGGCCGCCCTGAGCGGCCCGAACGCGGGCATCGCCCTCGCGACACCGATGACGGAGCCTCGCCATTGCCGGCTGGTCTACGCCGCGGACGCGCATCTGCTCTTTGCGGCGTTCGATCTTGGTCTGGCGCCCGACACGGCGAAATTCCCGCAGCGCGCCACATTTGAGACGCTGCTCTACGCCTTTGACCCTGCCTGGGGCCTCCGCGCGGCGCTCGAACGGTATTACGCCCTGTTTCCGGCATGTTTTGAGAAACGCGTGGACCGTGAAGGGCTCTGGATGGCGTTTACCGACATCAGCACCGTCCGGGACGCGCAGGATTTCGGGTTCGCGTTCAAAGAGGGGACGGACAACGTTCCATGGGACGAAGAACACGGCATTCTGACCTTCGTCTACACCGAACCGATGACCACGTGGCTGCCGCTTCCTGAAGAGACGCCGCGCGAGGAAGACGCCGCCCTTGCCCATTTGACCTCCCTGCTCGAGGGCGACCCCTCTGCCAGGGGACAGGCCTCCGTCACTGTACTTTCGTCGATACACGGCGCGGACGGGAGGCCCATCGTCTATCTTCGCGATACGCCGTGGTGCGACGGCGCGCTGTTTCCGCTGAACGCCGACCCCGACCTCCCCGTCACGGAGGCGCATCCGGTCAATCAGGCGCAGCGCGAATGGTCGCACCTCGAACGCTCGCTCGCCCCGCCGGACCGGGACCGTCTTCCCGACTGGAGTCACTATGAGGCGGGCTACCGGCTGGACTCGGCGGTGTTCGCTTCGGGACAGCAGGCGCTGCGGGTTTCACTGGCCCAGCCCGGAAAGGCCGGCGCCGTTCAGAGCATCGCGATAGACCAGGCCGCGCCCGCTCCGCTCGTGCTGCGCGCGCGCGTCAAATCCTCTGCACTTACAGGCGTTCACGACAACAACTGCGCCGTCTATGTGGATTTGATCCACACGGACGGCACGCCGTTGTGGGGGCAGTGCATGCCCATTCCCGCGGACGCGCCGGACTTTGTGACGCTGGAGCGCACGCTCGAATCCGGGAAACCCTTCAGACAGGCCACCGTCTACCTCTTGATGCGGGGCACGCACACGGGCACGGTCTGGGTAGACGA
Organism: Candidatus Hydrogenedentota bacterium; assembly: GCA_012719295.1. Lineage (GTDB taxonomy): Bacteria > Hydrogenedentota > Hydrogenedentia > Hydrogenedentales > SLHB01 > UBA2224. The sequence continues at coordinate 2,293 of JAAYAQ010000228.1, forward strand.
CGTGTTTCTGGGGGAAGCGGGTACGGAGCGCAATCTGATTGCTGACCCGGGCTTCGAGGGAACGCCGCAGCCGGCGGCAAGCGTGGATGGCGTCTACATCGATTCCTTCGTCTATTTCGCGTCGACGCTGAACTACCGGCGGGACCACTTTGCCTCGGCGGATCTTCCGCTGGTATTTGACCACCAGTCCCGGCGCGTGGGCATCCTGACCGTGTTCTCGACGTTCGAGTTCGAGCGCGATGTGGCCGCAAAGGTGCATTCCCAGGGGAAATTCATGATGGCGAATGCATCGCTGCATGGATATGCGTTTCCGGCCGGGTACCTCGACGTGCTGGGCACCGAGACCGACTGGTTTCCCGAGGGGGAATGGCAGCCGATGACCGATGAATCCATGGCGTTCCGCCGCGCCCTCTGCCGCCAGAAACCGTATTGTTTTCTGCTCAATACCCATTACGCCGACGTGGATCTGACCGAGATCGAGCGCTACATGCAGCGATGCCTTTTCTATGGCATGTACCCGGGCTTTTTCAGCGAAAACGCCTCGACTGACTGCTTCTTTGAGAACCCCGAGTGGTACGAGCCCGCCCGGCCCCTGTTCAAGAAATACATCCCGCTGCTCCGGATGATCGGCTCGGCGGGGTGGCAGGCGGTTACACATGCCCGGGCCGATGGGGGCGCCTACATCGAGCGCTACGGGGAGCCGGAGTCGGGCGCCCTGTTCTTCTCGCTGCTCAATGAATCACCAGGCGAGAGCAGCACCCGCGTGACGATCGATCTGGCCTCTCTCGCGCTGGCAGGAAGACCGCTGCGCATTCAGGAGCTGGTGACGGGGACCACGCCGCCGTCTTCCGAGAGCCAGGGCCAGTTGCGGCTGGAACTGGTCCTTCCCCCCCACTCCGCGCGGCTGCTGTCGCTTACGGTCGAGTAGACGGAAGGAAGAGCGCTACGGTTTCTCCGGAAGGACGGGACGCAACGCGTCTTTCACGAGCCCGATCCGTTCAAACGGGATGGGCTGGAACCCCTCGATTCGCCTGGGAATGACAGAATCTTCGCGAAGCTGGAAGTTGAGTTGGCCGGCGTCGACAAAACCGGGGTCCTCATCACGCATCACCCAGTTGTTCATGATCTCCCAATTGCCATCGACGAAACGCTCGCATTTGTAGATGGCGTTCCGGAAGGCCTTGTTGACGCGGGGTTGCCCGTCCCATTCGAGATAGCCCCGCAGTTCGGGATACTTGTCCGTGTACGGCGGATTGGTGATGTCGACGTCGCGCAGCAGCTTGGTCTGGCGGTCCGGGTCGTCCAGGAACTGGCGCCAGGCCGCATCGGCCCAGGGGGCCTGACGTACCGCAACCGGGCATTCGACGAAGATGTTGTTTTCAACGAGGTTGTCATGGCCGCCATGGACAAAGACGGCGCCGAACGAGCCGCCCGCGGCCTTGTAGAACACGTTTCCGAAAACCGTCTGGCCGCCCGAGCCGTCGTCGAAATAGACCGCGGCGCTGCCGTGGGCGCGTTCGCTGCCTGTATGGTGCCAGAAGTTGTAGCGCAGGACGGTTCCCCGTTCGGAGGGATTGCGGCCCATGTAGAACGCGCCGCAATCGTCGCTGTCCTGGCCGCTGTGGTGAATCTCGTTGTACTCGAAGAGGTGGTCATTGCCCGCCAGGCCGATCGACTGATGCGGCGCGTCGTGGAGAAGATTGTAGGCGACATGGATCCCGACGCCCGTGAGATGCAGGTGATACGCGTGGGTACGTTTCCGCTCGCCGATGTGGTGTATGTGATTGTTGAACACGAGGTGTCCGGAAGGCGTGAGCGTGGCGCGATCGCCGCCGCCGATGTGCAGTCCGGCCATGCCGGTCTCATAGATGTCGCACGCTTTCACGGCATGGTTCAGACCGCCGTCGACGATCGCGCCGGCGTGTCCCGTTCGGCGGATGGTGCATGCGAGCAGCTCGTTCTGGCGCCCATCGCGCATTTCGATGCCGTTCCCTGCGCACATTTCGATGGTCAGACCCTGAATGGTGACGAATGACGCATTTTCAACGCGGATGACCGGCTCCGTAGCCAGCGAGAGCGCCGCTCGCCCTTGGGCGAGTGGTTTCGGCGGCCAGAAATACAGGCGTCCGGCGTCACGGTCGAGGTAATACTCGCCCGGACTGTCCAGTTCTTCGAGAAGGTTGATGGCGATGTAGCGGCGGGGCGGCGGATTGCCCCCGCCGATGCCGTACCCGTGCGGTTTGACCAGGGTAATCTCGCGCCGTTCGGTGTCGATGGACCCCGCCTTGATGGTCTCGCTGCTCCAATCAAAGCACCAGTAGCCGTACAGCCAGATCCCCGGCGCGGACTGCCATCTGCGGGGACGGTCGCCTGTGTACTTAAAGGTCCCCGGCTGGTCGGACGCGTGGTTGCGCCAGGGAGCGGGACCGCTTTCAATGACCTCCGCGATGTGCGCCCACCCGTCGTTGGGCCACCGCGCGAGCGTCATGCGCTGCCCGTCGAAGAACAGCTCGGGGATGGCGGGCGGGTCGCCGTAAGCGTCCGGCAAGTTGCCGTATTCGCTGATACCCAACGCACGGAGATCGGCCACCAGCACCTGGCCGCGCGCCGCTTCATCCACGCGCGCCAGCACGGCTTCATCCCGTGCGGGCTGAAATGCGCCGGACGCGATCTCCCGGCCCCCGATCAGACGCACGTCGTCCCCGGGAACAGCGCGGTAAACGACGCGGGCGTTGGACGCGCCGCCATCCCGCTCTTCCAGGACAAACGCCGCGAGCCGGGGATACACGCCGCGGTGCAGCCACACCGTCACTCCGCCTTCGGGGAATGCTTCGCCTTCTTTCAGGGCACGCACGGCATCCCGCGCCCGTTCGAGGGAGGCAAAGGGCGCCGAAGCTGTGCCGGCATGGGTGTCGTCGCCGCCGGCCGCGACATGAAACTCGGCGGCGAGCGCCGGGAAGGCCGCCAGCACGAACATGACTGCCCATGAAATCACACGCATGGGTTCCCCCTTCGCGAAACGGCGCGATTACTCTTCCTGAAAGGCGATGCCCGCGAATGACACAATCCCACCCGCGGGATCGTGGGCATACATGTACGTGAGCAGTTCGCCGCGGCCGGCCGCGCCGTCCAGCGTTTTCAGCGAGGCATAGATGGCGTTGAGGCCGCACACGCGCCGCTGGTTTCCGTCTTTCATAACGGAGGCATACCATCCGTCCGCGTCCAGGTTGAGGGCGCAGGCCAGGTCTTCATCATCGCGGGCCTTTACCGCGTGCACGATTTCGTCATCGATCTCGAAAACGTCGCCGAAGCGGCGTCCCACGTGAGCCAGGTCCACCCCCGCAACGACGCACATGCCGCCGTCCGAAGCACGCATCACCTGTTGACAGGCCTTCAGAAACGCGTTGACGTCAGCAAAGGCGGACGTGTCCGGTTCAGGTCCATCGGAGAACGAGCCGCACAGGATGGGGACGATGGTGACGCCGGTCCCGTACAGGTGCGCGAGCATCACGGCCTGAAACTCGATGGAATGCTCGGAACGATGGGCGATTTCATGCTCGAAGGGATCCCACGTGCAGGCCGCGGCCAGGGCCTCCACGGCTTCGGTGTCCACGTGGAGGGTGCCGAAAGGCGTCTCATAGCCCTTGCGGGTCAGGATGAAGGGGACGGGCGCAGCCGCATGAGACACGCCGAAAATCATCACGGTCTTCGGTTTACGGCCAGAGGCGAGCCGTGCGTAGCCGTGTGCGTAGGCTACGCCGCCCCGCGGGAAATCGATATGGGGCACGATAAGGCAGCGCACGCCTTTTCCGATCGCCGTGTCGTTGGGCCGGACCGGCCCGGGGCCGCCGTTGCCGGCATACAGGGCATCGATGAACTCGCGTAGTTCGCCGGGATCGTCGGGGTACGATTTTCCGGCCAGAAATGCGGGCCGCGAGCTCCGGGCGCGAAACGCGTCGAGCGCTTCGCGATACAGAGACTCGAATCGCGGCGACGCGAGGAACCCGTGCGCATCAAGATAGTCGACTACCTCGCGAATCTGGTCTTCAGAGAGCAGCCGTCCGCCGGTCTGCTGGAACAGGAGATACTGGATATCGGTGATGTCGTTCAGCCCGTCGAGCTGGCTGGCCACAAAGAACGGGACGGGGCCCAGCAGGAGCTGGTCCTCTACAAACGATTCGGGATCGCGCACGAGGATCATGGTTTCCCCCTCGTGTTCGACAGAGAACGCATCGATATTTCGGAGTGCGGGGAGCGCCATGGCCACGACTATATCCGCTCCGAAATGGGAATGCAATTGCCGGTAAACGAACGAAACCGGCTGAGTCCGCACAGGCGATGTGCCGCCCGCGGGCGAATCGTAGCACCTGCATGCCCCGAGCCGCGGGGATGGGTCTGGCCGGAGTGAATACCGCGCGCGCCGGTGCGTCTTGTTGAGCGGAGAACAGAGGAAGCGACAGGGGTTGCCTCGGCTGGAACCTGTGGTAGAATGGGTGAGGCGAAGCAAACAAAAAAGGTTTCGCGCCATGAACGTTAAGACATTGACAACACTGGTGCTTACGGTGAGCGTCGCGGCGGCGCTGGCGGGGTGTAACACCACGCCGGTCCAAGATGGCGCGGTGCTGGGCGGCGCCCTGGGCGCCGGAACGGGCGCCATTATCGGACATCAGGTAGGAAAACAGGGCGAGGGCGCTCTGATTGGCGCGGGTCTGGGCGCGCTCACAGGCGCGCTGGTCGGCGACCAGGTCGACCAGGCGGGCCGTCAACCGGCGCCGCAGGCCACCGCCTACCGTTCCCCGGCTCCGGCCGCCACCGGCCACTACGAAACACGCCTGGTGCGCACGCCGTCGGGAGAGACGTACGAAGAACGCGTGTGGGTGTATGACCGGTAAGAGGACGAGTACCCCGGCGCCATGACCCTGCAGACAAAATGGCGGATCGCGGGCGGCATTGCCATCGCGGGCAGTGTCGTTCTCGCGTATGGAGGCCGTCACTGGGACTTTCCCCGCCAGTCGCTCACCCATTTCGTGGTGTACTGGCTGCTCTTTTTCGCGTTTTTCGTGACGGCGCTGTTGCTGGCGATTTGGGACCTCCGCTACATCCGCGCCCAGTACCGCGTCGACGAACGCGAACTGTTTCAACAGACGCTGGGCGAAGAGGATTTCCGGAAACGCCTGCGTGACGCCGAACGCCGGGCCCGTGAACACGGCAAGGACCGGTGATCGCGCCAGGCGCGCAGGCACGAGCGCGGATTGCGGTTCGTCGCGGCCAAAGCGAGACTGTACACACCCCTCCGCGGACTGCTATCATCTCCCCGTACTCTTGCTGGAAACTGGAGACCGGCCCGCGGCGCGACCGCGCCGTCACTGCAACCAGGGGGTTTGTGTACCATGAAACGGCTTGTTCCACTCGTTTTGATTGCAGCCATTGTTACGGCGTGTAACGGGAAACCCGACCCCGGGGGGACATCCGGCAGCGCCCGCCCGGGCGGAGGCGGCCAGGTCATTCCCGCCCCGACGGAAGACAACATTGGCGACCTCGAGCAAGCGGCCCTGATTTCGGTGGCCGTCGCGCAGAAGTCCCAGGGACCCAACGTCGAAGCCACGCCGCTGGTGGATGCCTCCGGACGCATGAACCTGTTCACCGTCGACATTGCGCCGCCGCTGCCCAATGAACTCTGGCTGGACTTCAAGGTGGAATCCCGCCGGAGCTTCCCCAAGAACCCCGGCGTGTTGCGCATCGTGATCCAAGACGGCGAGCAGGTGCTGGACACGTTCGGCACCGTCATCGGCAAGAGCGCGAAACCGAGTGTTGCCGAACGCTCCGTGAACGTGCTGGCCGCCCGTACGAGCCTTCCGGACACGATGCTGGTGACGATTGCGGTTGAAGCGCTGCTCATGCCCGACGGCACGGACCCCGACACGATCGATCCGATGACGGCCGAGGTGTCCGAAGAACGCTACTCGCTGGCGGTGGCTACCCCGCCCGTTCGCATCAACGTCAAGAGCGCCGCGGCCCCGCCTCCGGCCGCTCCGGCGGCCGCCGCGCCCGAAGAACCCGGCGCCGCCGCCGCGGGGCCGCCCGCGGAAGGCGCCGCTGCCGCCACCAGCGCCGCATCATGAACATCGTCGTCATTGGCGCGCATCCCGACGACTGCGAAGCCTACGCCGGCGGTACTGCCATCAAATGGCTTCGCGCGGGGAACCGGGTGCTCTTTGTATCGCTGACTAATGGGGACGCGGGGCATCATGAGATGGGGGGCGGCGTTCTCGCGCGGCGCCGCCGTGAAGAATCCGAAGCATCGGCCCGCCGGGGCGGCATGGAGACACAGATCCTCGACCATCACGATGGCGAATTGATGCCCACGCTGGCGATCCGGCACGAGGTGATCCGCATCATCCGGCGCTACCGGGCCGACGTGGTCATCAGCCATCACCCGGAGGATTACCATCCCGACCACCGCTACACGTCCACCCTGGTGCAGGACGCTTCGTTCATGGTCACGGTGCCCAACTGCTGCCCGGATGTTGAGGCGCTGCGGCACAACCCGTACTTTTTCTACCTGATGCACGCGCGGCCAAGCGCCCTGACGCTGACTCCGCACATCGCCATCGCCATCGATGATGTGATGGAGGTCAAATACGACCTGCTGGACGCCATGGAATCGCAGATGTACGAGTGGCTGCCCTGGCTGGAAGGCACGCTGGACCAGGTGCCTTCCGCCCCCGCCGCCCGGAAGGCGTGGTTGCGGGAGAATTGGGACGCCTCGTTCACCAGGCCGGCGAATGCACATCGGGACCTCCTCGCAAGATGGTACGGGCCGGAACAGGCAAGGGAAACGCGCTATGTGGAGACCTTCGAAATCTGTCCGTATGGACGCCAACCGTCCGAAGACGAGTTGCGCCGGCTGTTTCCGTTCTTTCCGGATCCGCGGGCATAGCGTTCGCCGCGCCATCCGCGGCGCCTGCGTTCCGCTGCTCGTGGGGCTTCTGTGCGCGGCCGCCCACGGCCAGGACGCTCCTCCGGTCGCCCTCTCCACCATCACATCGGCCGGAACGGCCACCGTCGATACCGCTCCCGATCGTGCCGACTTCTGGCTCTACTTCCGCGTGACGGGAAACACCCTGCAGGAAGCGGCCGAGAAAACCAAGACCACCGAGGTGGACATCCTGCGGCTGCTGAAAGACCGGGAAATCGCGCCGCTCGAAACCGTGGTGACCGGGCCAAGCATACCCGATGCAAACGCCATGACGGTCACGTTCGCGTTCCGGCTGCGCTTCACCGTGGGCAGGCTGGCAACCGGCGTCGAGGAGCCGGTGCAGAGTCTGGCGGCGATCTGTGACGCGTTGCGCGTGGTCGCCCGGGAGACCAACGCCGTGCTGACCGGGCCGCTGCTCAAGGTCTCCGATCAGAGCACCGTGGAGCGCACTGCGGTCATGCGCGCGATGGAGAATGCCCTGCCCAACGCGGAAGCGGCCGCGCAGATCATGTCCACGCGCATAGCGACGATCTTTGATGTGCGCGTGGTGGAGATTGCGTGGAACCAGGACCCGGAATACGGCGCGGACCAGCCGGACACCGAGCGCGCGTCGTGCTCGGCCAAGGTTGAGGTCGTTTACGTGCTGGAGTAGGCGTCACGCGCCTGTCGTGCTGTTTTCCGTCCCCAGTGGCCCGGCGCCGCTTTCCTGAGGCACCACCGCCGAGAACCCTCGCGCGGGGTCATAGGTCACATCGCCCCGGAACGCGCGGAGATTGTGGCGGGCGGTCCAGAGGCCCAGGCCGAGATGCCCGCCGCCCCGGGTCGTGAAAAACGGTTCGAACAGACGCGCACGCACGGCCTCCGGGATGGCGCCGCCCGCGTTCCAGAAACAGAATTCGACGGTCGCCGTTCCGGCGGAAACCGAGACCTTGATCCGCCGGTCCTTTTCCCCCTCAACGGCTTCGATGGCGTTTGAAAGCAGATAGATCAGCGCCTGCTGGAGCTTTGGGAGGTCGACCGAGATCTGCGGCAGATCCTCCTGATAGATGGTCTCGAGATCGACACGGACCATTATGAGATCATAGCGCCGGAGGTCCAGGACGCTTTCCAGGAGGTCGCGGGGGGAGACCACGCGAAGATCCGGGCGTTCACGGCGGGCGATGTCGGTCAGGCTGCTGACCAGGCGGCTTGAGCGGCGGACCGCCGTCATGATTTCCTCGAGCATGCGGCGGGACTCGTCCGTCTGGCCGCTTTCGAGACTCAGGAGCTCGGCATAGGCCAGGATGGCGCCGAGGTAGTTGTTGACGTCGTGCGTCACGCTGCTGACGCAGCGGCCCACCTGAGCATAGCGATAAAATCGCGCGAACCGTTCGCGCATGTCGCTGTCGGCGAAGATATCTGCCAGCTCGGACACCGTTGCCGTTCCCTCAGCAGGGCGTTGTACGGCGCATGCTGCGCGCGCACCGCTGGACCGAGCCTGGCCGGCCCGCCGGCGGTTCCCTGCCCTGATGCCTGCCCGCATCCCGCGCCGGGCTACAGGTTTTCGATAACCGCCTTTCCGAATTCACTGCACTTCAGCAGCGTGGCGCCGGTCATCAGGCGCTCGAAGTCATAGGTGACCGTCTTGTTGGCGAAGGTTCGCGTCATAGCGCGCACAATGGCTTCGGCAACCTCGGTCCAGCCCAGATGCTCGAACATCATGATGCCCGACAGGATCACGCTGCTGGGATTGACTTTGTCGAGATTGGCATATTTAGGCGCGGTGCCGTGCGTGGCCTCGAAGATGGCCATGCCGGTTTCGTAGTTGATGTTCGCCCCGGGCGCGATGCCGATGCCGCCCACCTGGGCGGCCAGCGCGTCGCTCATGTAGTCGCCGTTCAGGTTCATGGTGGCGATCACGTCGAATTCGGTGGGGCGCGTGAGAATCTGCTGCAGGAAGATGTCGGCGATGGTGTCCTTGACGAGCAGCTTGCCGCCCGGCTCCCCGCCGCAATCATCCCAGGCTACGGCCACATCGGCGAATTCCTCCCGGACCAGGTCGTAGCCCCATTTGCGGAACGCCCCTTCCGTGAACTTCATGATGTTTCCCTTGTGCACGAGAGTAAGCGATTTGCGGCCGTGTTTCAGGGCATACCGGATGGCCGCGCGGACCAGGCGTTTCGAGCCTTCCACGCTCACAGGCTTGAGGCCGATGCCGGAATCGGGGCGGATCTTCCAGCCGAAGGTCTCCCGGCAGAAGGCGATGAGCTTTCGCGCGTCTTCGGTTCCTTCCTGCACTTCGAGGCCGGAGTACACGTCCTCCGTATTCTCGCGGAAGATGATCATGTCCACCTTTTCCGGTTCCTTGACGGGGCTCGGGACGCCCGGAAAATAGCGCACGGGCCGGACACAGGCAAACAAGTCTAGACGCTGCCGAAGGGTCACGTTGAGGCTGCGGAACCCGCCGCCGATGGGCGTCGTCAACGGTCCCTTGATCGCCACACGAAATTCCTCGATGGCCTCGAGGGTCTCGTCAGGGAGGTAGGCGCCGCATACCTGGTTGGCTTTTCCGCCGGCAAAGATCTCCATCCAGGCGATCGCGCGTTTTGCGCCGTAACAGTGCTTGACGGCGGCGTCAAACACCATCTTCGAGGCGCGCCAGATATCGGGGCCCGTACCGTCGCCCTCGATAAACGCGATGATGGGCCTGTCCGGCGCGGTCAGGGCGCCGTCGCTTGACACGGCGATCTTTTCGCCCTGTGGAACCTGGATATGTTTAAACATAGTCATCCCTCTTCCCCATTGCGTACCACGCTGGAGCGTCTCTGTCCCGAGGTGCGGGTTACAGCTTCAATAAGCGGGCTTCTTTCACATGCGGCACGGCGCGAATCTTCTCCATCACGTCGTCCGAGAGCGGGTCGTCGATATTGAGAATCGTGGCCGCCCGGCCGCCGCGTTCGTCGCGCCCGAGCACCAGGTTGGCGATGTTGACGCCGGCTTCGCCGATAATCGTGGCCACGCGGCCGATGATGAGCGGCTTGTCTTCATTGCGGCACACCACCATATGCCCTTCCGGCACCGCGTCCACGCGCGTGCCATCAATAACGCAGATACGGGGGTCGTCATTCCCGAACAGCGTTCCCGCGACATGGTGTTTTTCCTTGTCGGTCTCGACGGTCACGCCGACGAGGAAGTTGTAGTCCGGCACATCGGCCCGGCGGGTCTCACTGAACTCGATGCCGTGGTCTTCCAGGAGGCTGGGAGCGCTGACTTCGTTGACGCTCTCGACCAGGGGCTTCAGGAAGCCGATCAGGACGGCCACCGTGAGCGGATAGGTGTCGGTCACGGGCAGCGTGCCGCTGTAGTCGATGCGAATGGCTTTGGGGGTCCCTTTCATGTATCCGGACAGGAACGTGCCCAGCCGTTCGGCGAGGTACAGGAGCGGAGAGAGCTTTTTGCGGGTTTCGCCGTCGAGGCTCGGCACATTGACCGCGTTGACGATCGTGCCGACCTTCAGGTATTCGACCATCTGTTTCGCGACATCCACGGCCACCGTGAGCTGGGCTTCGTCGGTCGAGGCGGCGAGGTGGGGCGTCATGATGATGTTGTCGAGGCCGGTGAACGGGTTGTTTTCGAACGGTTCGGAGGTGTAGACGTCGAGCGCGGCGCCGCCGATGATGCCTTCCTTGAGGGCGCGGGCCAGGTCCGCCTCGTTCACGATGCCGCCGCGGGCGCAATTCACGATCCGGCATGTGGGTTTCATGCGTTTGAGCTGTTCATAGCCGATCATGTTGAGGGTCTTGTCGCTCTTGGGCGCGTGGATCGTGATGAAGTCGGCGCGCTCGATCATCTCGTCGAGCGAAACCAGTTCGACGCCGAGTGCTTCCGCCTTGAGCTTGGTGAGGATGGGGTCGAACGCCAGGACTTTCATCTCGAAGGCCAGCGCGCGTTTGGCGACCTCCCCGCCAATCCGCCCGACGCCGATGATGCCGAGGGTTTTGTCGCGCACTTCGGTACCCATGAAGAGCTTGCGGTCCCAGCGGCCTTCGATCATGGACTGGTGGGCCTTGGGGATGTTGCGGCACAGGGCCAGAAGCAGCGCGAGGGTGTGTTCGCAGGTCGATATGGTATTCCCGCCCGGGACATTCATGACGACGATGCCGCGCTTGGTGGCTTCCGCCTTGTCGACGTTGTCGGTGCCGACGCCCGCGCGTCCGATGACTTTGAGTTTGCCGGATTGGGCGAGGGCCTCGGCCGTCACTTTGGTGGCGCTGCGAATGACGAGGCCGTCGTAGTCGCCGATCATCGCCGCCAACTCGTCGGGTTTCTGCGGAGGTTTTACATCCACCTCGAAACCTTCCTTCCGGAACACCTCAAGACCAAGTTCGCTCAGGTTATCAAGGGCGAGGATTCTAGGCATGGTTTCCTCCGTACTGGAATGAATTTCGCGTAGTTACAGTCCGCCCCCCTACGCGCTGACCCAAGTTGAACAAACGGCCTTGAACAGTGGTGTCGCGGCCGCGGACTCACCGGCACCGATTGAAGCGCTGAATTTACCAAAGCGTGGAACTGATGTCAAACCGTGTAGATAGGGCGAAAAGAGCGCGCCCGGAAGGGGTCTTTGGGCCGCCGGGCAGCGGATTCGCGGCATGGCGCCCCCCAAAAAGGAACGGCCGCTCCGGGTCACGAGGACGGAGCGGCAGCGCACCAACCGGGCGTACGGGCAAAAAAAATACCCGGGGCGGCCTGACTCGGCCTACCTTAGGGTAATTAAGCAGAAAACGTGCTTAGATGGGGGATAGGTGATCAGGCCTCTTCAAAGACCTCACCGAAGTACTCGGCATAGCAATCCAGGTGCCAGTACTCGTCATCGAGGATGGCTACTTCGTTGAACTGGATGTCCACTTCCTCAATGTGTTCGTTGCACAGTGCGCAGCGATGCATGACGCAATCCACCTCCTTTCCGAAGATTTCTGGTATCTCCGCGCGATGTTGCCATCTTGGGCCTGAGCATTCGGATGTTTCTTCATCGCACGGACGCGTGACTCATTCGCGCCGCGTGTGCCGGGTTCGATATCAGGGAGAATTCAATGCCACTCGCCATCGGATCCCCGGCACAATCGGCGGATATGTACCACATCCGGCGGCCCTTGTCAAGCCTTTTTTTGCAGATCTTACCGCCGCCGGGAGCGGTCCGCCGGGCACGGGAGCGCGCGCGGGAACGCAAGCCATTGTTCCTCAAAACGTTACGTCATCATACCGCAAACGCGGTGCTTGACGGGCGCCTCGGGCGGCCGGATTGAAAACGCACCTCCGTTTCCGATATTTTATGTTCTCTTTGCGGCGCCGCTGCCGGGGCCAGGGTTATCAATGGAGAACACGCGTGAAAACCGACGACATCCGTTCCAGTTATCTTGAATTCTTCCGTGAACGCGGCCACGTAGTTGAACGCAGCGACAAAATCGTGCCCAGCAACGATCCGACGCTTCTGTTCAGCAGCGCGGGCATGGTGCAGTTTAAACCGTACTACACGGGCGAGGTTCCGGTGCCGTACCGGCGGGCCGCCACGGCGCAGAAATGCCTGCGGGCCGGGGGCAAAGCCAACGACCTCGATGAGGTTGGCAAGACCGCGCGTCACATGACGTTCTTCGAAATGATGGGCAATTTCTCGTTCGGCGACTATTTCAAGCGGGAAGCGATTCAGTGGGCATGGGAATACTCCACCCAGGTGGTCAAGATTCCCGCCGAACGGATCTGGGTGTCGGTGTACGAAGATGATGACGAGGCCGCGGGCATTTGGGAAACGGAGATCGGCATCCCCCCCGCCAAGATCGTCCGGCTGGGCGCAAAAGACAATTTCTGGGGTCCGGCGGGCGACACCGGCGCCTGCGGTCCGTGTTCGGAGCTGCACCTGGACCGCGGCGAAACCTTCGGCCCGGGCCCTCTCGGCGCGGAAGGCGACGCGCGTTTCATGGAATACTGGAACCTGGTGTTTCCGCAGTTCGACCAGCAGCCGGACGGGTCGCGTCCGCCGCTCCAAAACCGCGGCATCGACACGGGGATGGGCCTCGAACGCATGGCCGCGATTCTCCAGAACAAAGAGACGGTTTTCGATGTCGACCACATCTTCCCCATCATTCAGCATGCGGAATCCCTGGCCGGCTCGGCATACACGGCGAACCCGGTCCCGTTTCGCGTGATTGCGGATCACATCCGCGCGCTCTCGTTCATGATTGCGGACGGGGTGCTTCCGGGGAATGAAGGCCGGGGCTACGTCGAGCGGCGTCTGCTGCGGCGTGCGGCGCGGTTCGGGCGCGAAATCGGGTTGGAGAAGCCGTTCCTGTTCGAATTGTCGCGCACGGTAATCGATCTCATGGCCCACCAGTATCCCGAACTCACGGAGCGGCAGATCCAGATCGAGAAGATCATCCATACCGAGGAAGAACGATTTGCCAGCACCCTGGCCCGGGGCATGGACATTCTCGAGGAGACGTTCGCGGAACTCGCGAAGACCGGAAGCAAAGCGGTGCCGGGCGCCGAGTTGTTCCGCCTCCATGATACCTTTGGCTTCCCCCTGGACCTCGCGACGGACATTGCCGAGGACCGGGGCTATACCGTGGATCGGGACGGGTTTGAGACGGCCATGCGGAAGCAGCGCGAACTGGGCCGCAACGCGTGGGCGGGGACGGGCGAGCACGAGATCGCGCCGATCTACCGCAAACTCCGCGACGAGCTTGGCGAGACGCAATTTGTGGGCTACGACATGTTGTCGTGCGAGGCCACCATCCAGGCGCTCCTGCGCGACGGCAAGAAGGTGCAAACCCTTGCGGACGGCCAGGAAGGCGAAGTTGTTCTTGACGTGAGCCCGTTTTACGCGGAGTCGGGCGGTCAGACCGGCGACCTGGGCACGCTGGAATCCGCCGGGGGCAGCGCCCACGTGGCCACGACCAGAGCGCCGCTGGAGAACCTCCGTCTCCATTACGCGAAGGTGACCCAGGGCAGCCTGAACGTGGGCGACACGGTGCTGGCCTCGGTGGACAGTGTATCGCGCGCGGCGACCGCGTGCCATCACACGGCCACGCACCTGTTGCAGGCCGCGTTGCAGGAGACGCTGGGCGAACACGTGCACCAGGCGGGATCGCAGGTGTCCCCGGAACGGCTTCGGTTCGATTTCACGCATTTCGAGGGCATCCCGACGGATCGCCTTCATGATATTGAGCGCCTGGTAAACCAGTACATTCGGACCGATTCGACGGTGGCGACGCAGGTCATGCCGATAGCGGACGCGCGGGCGGCCGGCGCCATGGCGCTTTTTGGCGAGAAGTACGGGGACTCCGTGCGCGTGGTGCAGGTGGACGACATCAGCATGGAGCTCTGCGGCGGCACCCACGTAGCCCGGACTGGCGTCATCGGCGCATTCAAAATCCTGAGCGAATCTTCGATTTCGGCGGGAGTGCGTCGCATCGAGGCGGTGTGCGCCGACCGCGCCCTGGACACCATCCAGATGCAGGAGGAGCAGTTGACGCGCGTCGCGCAGATGCTGAACGCCAGCGCCGACGCCGTGCTTGCGCGTGTTCAGGCGGTCATGGAGGAGAACCGGCGCCTGAGCCGGGAGGTCATGCGCTGGAAACAGGCCGCGGCCACCGGCGGGACGGTCGACTACATGTCGCAGGTGCAGGACGTCGACGGCGTGAAGCTTCTGGCCGCCGAGGTCGCGAACCAGGACGCTGACGGATTGCGCCTGGTGATAGACAAGCTACGCGACCAGCTTGGCTCCGGGATCGTCGTGCTGGCTTCCGGCGCCGAGGACAAGGCGGTCTTGTGCGTCGGCGTCACGAAGGATCTGACATCGCGGGCGAAAGCCGGCGACATCGTGAAACTCCTGGCCCCCATCGTGGGCGGCGGCGGAGGCGGGCGCCCGGACATGGCCCAGGCAGGGGGCAAACACCCCGAAAAGATCGGCGAGGCCATCGCCAGGGCGCCGGAGATCGTGCGCCAGTGCCTGTCCTGAACCGGAACCGCGGCCACGGCCGCGCCGCGGGCGGGCAACGCGTGGACAAACGTTAAGGAGGTGGTCGTGCCTGAAGTAGGCCGGATTATCGGGCTGGATGTCGGCAACGTGCGGATAGGCGTCGCGGTGAGCGACCCCCTGGGCATCACGGCCCAGGGCCGTGAAGTGCTTGCCGCACGTTCCCCCGAAGAGGACGCGGCCGCCATCCGTGCGCTCGCGCAGGACGTCGAGGCCGTGCGGGTCGTCGTGGGGCTGCCATTGGACCAGAACGGCGCTGTTGGCCCCCAGGCGGCGAAGGTGCTGGCCTTTGTGGAAACCCTCCGGACGGTCCTGGATATTGATATTGTGACCCAGGACGAGCGCTTCTCGACCGCCGCGGCCCAGCGGGCCCTCATCGACGCGAATATGCGGAGAAAGAAGCGTAAAAACGTGATCGATATGGTGGCGGCGCAGCATATACTGCAGACGTACCTCGACAGGCAGAGCCGCCTGGGAGTCTAAGAGCCCCCATGAACACAGAGACCGACGCGCAGCAGCCCGGGCGGAAGTGGTCGTGTCTGCGGCTTGCGGGGAAACTGGTCCTGCTCGTGCTGGTGCTGGTGTTTCTGGGCGCGGCGGCGCTTGGCGTGGGGGCGTACCTGGCGTATGAACATGTGACCCGGCCGGGCACGCCGGGGGAGACCGTGGCCGTCACCATTCCGGAAGGCCTGAGCGGCAAGGCGGTGGGCAAAGTGCTTGCCGACCGGGGCCTTGTGGAACACGAACTGTTTTTCCGGCTTGCGATGCGCCTGGATACGACAGGCCGCCCGATCAAGCACGGGTATTACGAGCTGCCGTCGGGCCTGTCGCCGCTGCAGATTCTGAATCATCTCCAGGAGGGCACCCAGTGGAGGATGCCGCCGGGGGAGGTTCCCGACGAACTCAAGGTCACGATTCCGGAAGGGCTCACGATAGTCCAGATGGCCGCCCAGTTCGCTGATCCCGAAGCGTTCGGGGAAGCCGCCGCGGACCCGCAGCTGATTGCGCGTCTCGGGCTCGATGTGCCGAATCTGGAAGGTTTCCTGATGCCAAACACGTATTATTTCGAGGAGAAACCCGACGAACGCGCCGTAGTGGAACGGCTGTTGAGCCACTTTGAGCACGAATACGCCGAGTTGCGCAAGGAACTGCCGGAAACCGCGGAACGGGACCTTCTGGAGGTGGTGACGGTGGCCTCGCTGATCGAGGAAGAATGCCGGGTGGATGAAGAGCGTCCCCTGGTGGCGGCGGTCATCTACAACCGGCTGAAGGCGGGGATGCCGCTGGACCTGGACAGCACGCTGCAGTATGCTTTGGGAAAATACGGCGAGCGGATACTGAATGAAGACAAAGAGACGGATTCGCCGTACAATACATACAGGCGCAAAGGGCTGCCTCCGGGCCCCATATCCAATCCGGGTGTGGCCTGCCTGCGGGCGGCTTTGCAGCCTGCGGAGGAGGATTACCTCTTTTTCGTGTCCAATGCCGACGGGAAGACGCACACCTTCAGCACAACCATGAACGAACATGCGGAGGCCGTGCGGCGTTTTCGAAGGGAGATTGCCGTGCAGCGCCGTGAGCTGCGTGATCGGGAGACCCGTGGAGAAGAGAATGACGCGCAATGAGACGCCGCCACCCGAACTGCTCCCCGCGAGCCGGATTCTGGTGGCCGTAAACCGCGACGTGGAGGATGAGCTTGCGTGCGCGGAAGAATACCGCCTGGGGGCGGAGATCCAGACGTTTTCGCTCCCGGAAATGCTTACACGAGACATCTCGGGACTGCTGAGCGGCGTCGCAACGCGTGTGCGGCGTCTGCGCGGTCCCATCGGCGTTCACGGGCCGTTTATCGACACGACCCACGCGAGTTCCGACCCGGAGATTGTGCGGGTCTGCCGCATGCGCTATCTGGCCTCGCTGGACATTGCCCAGGCCCTTGGCGCGCACTACGTTTTGTTTCACAGCCAGTACAACACCATGCTGAAGCTAGAGACCTATCCCGACTTGTATCACGAGGCGAGCCTGCGTTTCTGGCCGGAGATTCTGGAGGCGGCGGCAACGCGGGGGCTGGCCATTTACATCGAGAACATGTTTGACGAGGATCCCGCGCCGATGCGCCGTCTGGCCGATGCCCTGGACACCCCGGGATTCAAGCTCTGCCTTGACCTGGCGCACAGCCAGATCTACAGCGGGCGGAGCATCGCGGACTGGGTTGCGGCCTACGGCCGCCACCTGGCCCACGTGCACATGAACGACACGCGGGGCACGTACGACGATCATCTCGGGCTCGGGCAGGGCCGTCTCGACATCCCCGCCGCCCTGAGGTCACTTGAATCGACGGGGCTTCCGATTACGTACGCGCTGGAGACAAACGCCTACACCCGCGCAAGCCTCGAGTTTCTGGGCATTCCGCGACGGTAGTGAAGCCCCCGCCCGGTCTCCGCGGGGGCCATGGCCAGCTTGAGAGAGGTCTTCCCTGCGTAGTATACTTGCCTTTCGGTGTCCGTTCTCGATTGGCAGCCTTCTACCGGGGATCAGCATAGTCACGCGGGCCACCGCACGCAGGAAACACTTGTTTTTTGGAGGATTTACGAAATGGCCACTGTCGACCCGGCAAATGTACGCAACGTAGGTATTCTGGGACATAGCAGCACCGGCAAGACGATGCTGATCGAACATATCCTGCATATGGCCGGCAAGACCAACCGCCTCGGGAAGATTGAGGATGGCAACACGGTCGGCGACTATCTCCAGGAGGAGATCGACCGGCAGCAGACCATCTGCATGAAGCTCATGAATCTGGAATGGGCCGGAAAGCGCATTCATCTGGTCGACCACCCCGGCTACGCGGATTTCGTGGGAGAGATCGCCGCGTCCGTGCCGGTCCTCGACAGCGTGATTATCGTGGTTGACGCGACCTCGCCGATCCAGGTGGGTACCGACGTCGCGATGAAGTACGCGGACAAGCACCAGACCCCGCGCGCCATTTTCGTGAACAAGCTCGACCGGGAACACACGAGTTTCGACGAGGTGGTGGCGGCCATTCAGGCCACGTACGGTCCGCAGTGCGTGCCGTTTGTGCTTCCGATCGGCCATTCCGACAGCCTGAGCGGGGCCGTCAACATCTTGACCGAACAGAACGACGAACTGGCGGCCCGGATCGAGGAATTGAAGACCTCGATGATCGATGTCGTGGCCGAATCGGACGATTCGCTGCTCGAGAAGTTTCTCGAAGCCGGGGAGTTGACGCCCGAAGAATTCAACCAGGGGCTTCAGAAGGGCATTCAGGCGGGCAAGATCGTCCCGATCATCGGCGGGAGCGTGTCGAAAGAGGCCGGGCTGAAACACCTTATGGATCTCGTGGCCACGATTTTCCCGTCGCCGTGCGACCGGACGATCACGGCCAAGACCCGCGGCGGCGAAGAGAAAGTCGTGGAGCCGTCGAAAGACGCGCCCTTCCTGGGGCAGGTGTTCCGTTCGATCGTGGATCCCTATGTGGGACAGCTTACGTTCTTCCGGGTGTTCGCGGGGACGCTGCGGTCCGACACGGATTTCTACAATGTGAGTACGCAGACCAAAGAGCGCACCGGCAAACTCTACCTGATGAACGGCAAGGAGCAGACGGCGGTGGACAGCGTGGGCCCGGGCGACCTGGCGGCCATGACCAAACTGAAAAACACCCATTTCAGCGATACGATTGCCGCGGCGGGCAACGAGCTGTTTCTTCCTGCGATCGCGCTGCCGGAGTCGATGGTGAAGCTGGCTATCTCCCCGAAATCGCGCGCGGACGAGGACAAGATCGGCGAAGCCCTGAACCGCATGGCCGAGGAGGATCCGACGTTTGCGCACTACCGGGACACGGCCACGAACGAACACGTGATCCGCGGGATGGGCGACCTGCAACTGGACATTCTCCTGGAGCGCATGAAACGGAAATTCAACGTGGAGGCCGAGACGCGCACGCCCAAAGTCGCCTATAAGGAGACGGTGCGCGGCAAGTCGGAAGTCCAGGGCAAGCACAAGAAACAGACCGGCGGGCACGGCCAGTATGGCGATGTGCATCTCCGGATCGCTCCGAATGAGCGCGGCGCGGGCTACGAGTTCATCGACAACATCGTTGGCGGCGTTGTGCCGAGGCAGTACATTCCGCACGTGGACAAGGGCTGCCAGGATGCCCTCGAGAAGGGCGTGATCGCCGGATACCCGGTGGTAGATATCAAAGTGGAGCTGTTCTACGGGTC